>VGKE01000001.1 GCA_016867195.1 Candidatus Nealsoniibacteriota bacterium
TCTGTGTTCAGAACATTGTGCTGGAAATACTACAAACTCCCGCCGCAGCACTTTTTATACTTTTTCCCAGAACCGCAGAGGCAGGGGTCGTTACGGCCCACCTTTTGCCGGCTCTGACGAGTTTGCCCGGGTTGCCCGGGTTGTCCGGGTTGCCCGAGGTCGGACCTCGGCGGAGTTTTCGCCAAGGTCGGACCTTGATGGAAACTTAAAACGGCATTGGCAATGGTTGAATCAATATTCTCCAATAATTTCTTAAACATCCTATGACCTTCTCTTTTATATTCAACTAAAGGATCTTGCTGACCATAAGCCCGCAACCGAACCGAATCCCTTAAATACTCCATATTTTCCAGATGCTCCAGCCAGAGAGAATCAAGAACCCGCAGGCAAATAAATTTTTCTATTTGCCGCATAGTGTCCTCCCCCGCCTCTTTCTCTTTTTTCAGATAGTCCTCTTCCGTGAATCCGGCTTTTTTAACAATATCTAAAATATAATTTCTCAACTGATTATTATGGTTGGAAATTTCAAGAAACGAACGACGTTTCTTATAGAAGATCTCCCGATGCTTGTTCATTACATCGTCGTATTCTAAGATATGTTTTCTCAAGTCAAAGTTCATTCCCTCAACCTTTGACTGGGCCGACTCAATGGCTTTAGAAATCATTTTTACCTCAATGGGCTGGTCTTCTGGAATTTTAAATGTTTCCATTAACGACTTTATCCTGTCGCCGCCGAAAATTCTCATTAGATCATCCTCTAAAGAAACAAAAAATTGGGAAGAACCGGCATCGCCCTGCCGGCCGGCCCGGCCCCGTAATTGATTATCAATCCTTCTCGCCTCGTGCCTCTCGGTGCCAATAATGTGAAGACCGCCTGAGTCAAGGACTTTTTTCTGTTCTTCTAAATTTGGCGGATTGCCGCCCAAAATTATATCAACGCCCCGACCGGCCATATTGGTGGCAATTGTTACGGCTCCCAATTTGCCGGCCTGGGCAATAATTTCTCCTTCTTTCTCGTGGTGTTTGGCGTTTAATATTTGATGAGGGATGCCCTCTCTGTCAAGCAACCTGCCAAGGTATTCGTTCTTCTCAATTGAAACCGTGCCCACTAAAACCGGCTGGCCCTTTTGATGTCTTTGTTTAATTTCTCCTGCCACTGCTTTAAATTTTGCCCCTAGGGTTTTATAAATCCTATCTGACAAATCCTGTCTCACCATCGGCTTATTGGTTGGCGTAACTATAACATCCAGACCATAAACCTTATCAAACTCCTCAGCCGAAGTAACGGCAGTACCGGTCATTCCGGATAATTTCCGATAAAGACGAAAATAATTTTGAAAAGTAATGGTAGCAAAAGTTCTTGACTCTTTTTGGACATTAACCCCCTCCCTTGCCTCAACCGCCTGATGAAGACCGGCTGACCATCTTCTACCGGGCATTAAACGACCGGTAAACTCGTCAACAATAATAATCTCTCCATCTTTTACCACATAATCCCTGTCCCTCTGAAATAAAGTTTTTGCCCGCAAAGCCGCTTCCAATTGATGAGTAGTGGCAATATCATTCTCCTGCCAGGGATCCCGGCCCAACAAGCGAACAATCTTATTCTGACCGGCCTCAGTGAAAGTGGCTGCTTTTAACTTCTCGTCAATTTCATAATCATCTTTTTCTTTAAGACGAGCAACTATTTTAGCAAATTGATAATATTTCTCAGTTGACTCTTCGCCAGGCGCGGAAATAATCAAAGGCGTCCTGGCTTCATCAATTAAAATTGAATCAACCTCGTCAACTATAGCATAATTTAACCCAGTTAAATGCTGCTTCGCAGCAATTTCGCCTTTGGCGAAATTATTTAACTGGGTAAATTCCCTTTGAACCTGATCTTTTAAATCATAGACCAGATTATCTTTTAAATAATCAAATCCGAATTCATTATTAGTTCCGTAAACAATATCTGCTAAATAGGCCTCTTTTCTTGCCACCGGCCGCAAATAACTCTCAACCACCTTAAACCCGCCCAATGTATCCCTTTCTTTATCTTTGTTATCGTTTAGAGTTTGTTGGTCACGATACCCGTTTCGTTTAGCGGTTACGTCAGACGTCTGACCCTTTACGATACGGGCTTCGTTACCATAACCGCCTGACGATTGACCACTATAATCTGAATCATACAAGTATGCCGCCTCATGCGTTATACACCCAACAGACAATCCAAGCGCGTGATATATTTGTCCCATCCAGACCGCGTCTCTTTTAGACAAATAATCATTAATCGTCACCAGATGGGCTCCTTTACCTTCCAGGGCGTTTAAATACAAGGGCAAAGTAGCGGCCAGGGTCTTTCCTTCACCAGTTCTCATTTCAGCAATTTTTCCCTGGTGCAAAATAATTCCGCCAATTAATTGAACATCAAAATGCCTCTGATTAAGAGTTCTTTTTGCCGCCTCTCTGACCAGGGCAAAAGCCTCGGGCAACACCTCATCTAAATTGTGGAGGGGCGACCCCCCCACAATTTTTTCTTTGAACTCCTGGGTTTTGGCTTTCAACTGCGTATTAGAGAATTTCTCAAAAACCGGCTCAAAAGAATTAATCTTCCCAATAAGCGATTGAATTTTCCTGAGATACTTTTCATTAGCATCTCCCAAAATTTTATTAAAAATTGACATATTTTCATTATAACCGTCCCATTCAAAAATAAAAGCCCTTTACTCAATAAAAATACCATGGTGTTTTTATTGAGTATTATAATAAATATCAAACAGAAATAAATAACCCCGCCCCCTGCAAGAGGGCGGGACAAAGAAGAATTCCTTACTTTTTCTTCTTCTTGGCCTTCTTTTTCTTAGCCATTGGTCTGAGCCCAGATAAAAAATTTATTTGAGCGAATTATGATAAATTAAAATTATACAAATAGTCGACCATTATTTGTAAAAAATTTTTTTCTTTTATTATTTTATTTTCGCATCTCAAAAATATCTGTCAATAGTTAATAACTATTTTATCATCCGTATCTCTTCTTTCAGATTAATTTTAAATTTTTTTCTGACTTCTTTCTTAATAATTTTTATTAATTCCAAAATATCTTTGGCTTTTGCTTTGCCAAGATTAACAATAAAACCGCTATGCTTCTCTGAGACATAAGCATCCCCCACTCTTTTTCCTTTTAAACCACACTGCTCAATTAAAAAAGATGATGGAAATTTCTTGCTTTTATTAATAAACACCGAGCCGGCTGAAGGAAAATTTAAAGGGTGCCTTCGCCTTCGCAAATCCAGATTTTCTTTAATTTTCTTTTGAATTTTTCTTTTATCGCCTTTCTTTAATTTTAAAATAACCGAAAGAATGATAAAATCTTTATTTTTTTTGAAAATACTATTTTTGAGAGAAAGTTGGCATTGCTTTTTTAAAAGGTTTTTTATTTTAAAATTTTTGGCGTCAAGAATTTCTACGCTTTTTATAGCGTCCGACATTTTCCCGTCAAAGGCCTGAGCATTACCATAAACAGCGCCCCCAATCGTCCCGGGGATCCCAGCCGCCCATTCAAAACCGGTCAGTGATTTTCTCTCTGTTAATTCCACCAAGTCCTTTATTCCTGCGCCAGCCTCCGCATAAATAATTTTAGATTTTGCCCCGCACCAATCTTTGCTTTGGTGCGGGGTGAAAATTTTGAAGTTTGAACTTTGAACTTTTATAACTAATCCATCAAATCCTTGATCTAAGGCCAACACATTGCTTCCTCCACCTAAAACAAAAAGGGGCAATTTTTTTTCTTTTGCCCATTTTATCGCTTCAATCAATTCATTTTTATTTTTGGCAATAAAAAAATATTTCGCCGGCCCCCCAATTTTAAAAGTGGTATGCTCTGATAAGAGAGTTTTTTTTTGGACTCCCGGTAATTCTTTTTTTAATTTCCTAAATTTCAAATTTTGAATTGTCATTTTGAATTTTTAATTTTAAACTTTAAATTTTTATGAAATAGGTCGGGAGCGGTTACCCCAATTCTAAGTCTTTAGTGGGTGTCAGCCTCCCGACCTAATTCTATTTTATAAAATTTTTAAAAATAAAGCAAACAACCTCGCTCGAGGGAGGTTGTTCGCCGACTCAGAGGGTATTAACACCCACTACCTGAATATTAGCAAATCTATGTAAGGATGTCAAGAGTTGTGAGAGGTCCGACCTCCGCTAGTTGGCGGAGGTCTGACCTCTGTTAAATCTTATCTACCTAAAAGGGCGTTAATCTTAGCTCGAGTGGTTTTTCCCACCAGTCCAGTTCCTTGGGTCAAATCCCAAGGAGCCAAAATATCAGAAGCATGCTTTTCCTGAAACTTAATTACCGCTGCTTTGGTTAAAGGACCAAAATAAGTGGTTTCCTGACCAGGAGAGCCCGCTCCTGTCTCAGTCAACCTGGTAGCCGGATCAGAATTCAGGAAAATCTGCAAATACTTGATATCTATTGATGTCTGGCCCTGCTTTAATATTGCTTCAAATTTGTAGTCAGTCGGAATTCCAACAACTGTTGGGGTTGGAGTTATCTGGGCTAAAAGCGCTTTTAGTTGTTCAATGGCTGTCAAAAATTCAGATATCTTTGCCCTTAATTCTTCAACAGTCATTTCGGAAATCGGCTTTTCTAAGGTTGGAATAACAGGAATGACAGGAAGAGCTTCTTCTTCTGACGTTGGTTCAGGAACAGGAGTTGGCTTTTCAGCTGGCGCCGCCCCATCGTCTGAAGGTGTAGTAAAATCAAATCCGCCCCCAGCGCCCGATTGAGTGGTTGCGCTGACTGTATTGGAAGCAGCCGAATCACCAGAGGCGCTAGTCGCTTTAACATAATAAGAATAGGCTGTCCCTGCAGAAAGCCCAGTATCAGTGTAAGAAGTAACATCTGCCGCAGTGGTGGTAATTCGGGTACCATTACGATAAATCTTAAACCCGGTCTCATTAGCGCTGTTGTCGGTCCAGGAAAGAGTAATTCTAGAACCGCTGACAACTGTGGCTGACAAATTAGAAGGAGCGGTCGGAACTCCGCCTCCGCCTACCAATCCGCCATCGGAAAAGTGGCCAGTGACTATAATCAATCGGTTGTTTTCAGTATCGCGAATCACGGTATCGTAGTTTTCCCAGGTTCCCCTTGTCTCATCATAGTATTTTGGCGTAATACTGTCTTCAGAATAACCGGCCGCTGTAATCAAGTCCTCATTATAAGGCATAGTAATGGTTACGTTTTGAGCAAGGTCGGAAATATCACGGCTATCAGAATCTTTGGCGCTGAAATTATAAGTTATTCCAATGGGTTTTTCTTTGGAATCAGGCTTGACATCAACCGTTGGCGTAACCGTCACTGTAACCGTGCCGCTGGTGGCAATACTTCCGGCCGGCATCTCAAGGGTGAGACCGTCGGTTAAGGTAAGGGTTTTTGTTGTTGAAGCGTCAAAGGAAACTGATTTAGCCTCAGGAACGGTTAGGCCAAGAGAAACCAGAGCCAAGTTCTGAGTCTCGGTGGCCGAATCCACAACTACGGTTGCTTCGGCTGATTGATAAAGAGCATTATTAACCTTAGCCACAGCCACCAAATGCCAGGTATCACCCTGGACAACCTTCAAACTATAATTGCCAGTTGCCGTGGCAGTTCCGGTTCCCCGGCCGCTGTCTGACCAAGCCCGAACATAACCGGCTTGGGAAGAACCATTAAGGGTGATGCTGCCGGAAATAGTGGCGTTTGAGGCCTTAAACTGAAGGTCATTATCAGAAGAAGTGGCTCCCGAAGCAACAGTCACGGGAATTAAATCAGGGTTAACAAAGTCCTCGATGTAATTATAAGGAATACCAGCCCCGATTTTATAAGTACCTCCAGCCACTTTGATTGAATAATTGCCATTAATGTCAGTGAAACCGCCAATGCCAGGACCGCCAGGGCCCTTAAAATCAGCGAGCATTTCAGTTGAGCCGAAATCAGCAAAAACCCAGACCCCGGACATTCCCGCGCCATCCGGGTCAGTCACGGTCCCGGAAATTGTGGCGTTTAATTCTTTTACTTTAAAATTCAGGGTGGTATTGCCGGTAATGGTTAATTTTTCTTGGGGAGAGACCACCATATACTGACTGGCGCCAAAACTCATAAAGGGGTCAATAAAAGCGTCAACAAGCCAAGTCCCAGAAGAAACATTTAAAGAATAGGAACCATCAGAACCGGATTGGCTCATCTGCCAGCCGCCGCCGTCTTTATTGGCCTGAACCATTGCCCGCAGACCGGAAACTTCCTCGCCGCTATCATAAGAATTATTGCTGTTTTCGTCTTTATAGAAATGGCCGGAAATTATTTTGTCATTAAGAACCACCACTAAATTAACATTAGTATAACCCAGAGTATTGTTTGGATCGCTGTCAGAAAGAACAGTGACTGTCGCGGTTTGAGAGAGAGTGTAAGGAGAGCCGGGCGGCGTGCCGAGACCTATTTCATAGGTGCCTGCCGGAACTTTTAATTGGAAGGCTCCATTATTTATGCCCGTGCCCATTCCCTGGTCCATCATTCCCGGACCCATTGGTCCTCCGCCAGCGCTGGGGTCGCCTCCCATCATTCCTGATTTTTCCATCATATCACCCATTGGTCCGCCAAAATCAAGCATATCGTCAACACTGGTGTCTTTTATCCAAACACCACCCCAAAGATCAGTCACCACATCGCCGCTTGTTGAACTCAGACGGACCTTTCCTTTAATGGTGGAGTCGGCTAATTTTAAGGTGAAATTATTATCGCTTTTTGTTTCGCTGGCCAGAACAGTAACTTTTAGGGGTCCGCCTTGATAGACATATTGATTTGACATTGGCATTACCATTACCATCCAGGTGCCGGCTGAAACCGTTACATCATAAGAACCAGTAGTGTCGGTAAAGCTCATTCCCCAACCCGGCTCATTAAACTGATGCACATTAACAACCACGTTTGAAACAGGGTTGCCGGCCTGGTCTTGAACTATTCCTTTAATATGGCTGTTTTTTGTCTTGAGGGTTAAGGTGCCGGCGTCAGCGCTTTGATTAGCAGCCACTGTGACTATTTTTTTATCCGGAGCGCCAAAGGTGTTCATTAACTCGCCAGGCGGAAAAGCGGAAACCCGATAGGTTCCGGCTGAAACCTTGATAGAAAATCTGCCATTAGAATCAGTACTTCTTCCGTTGCACATTCCTTTGTCTTGACAAATATCCACCCAGACATTATTGACCGCTGTGCCGTCTGGCTTTTTGACATAGCCATAAATAGTGGCATTGGTCGCTGAAACAGAAAAGTTCTGGGTTTTACTTTGACTACCGGTAAAAGTAATTCTGGTTGGCGGTTCGCTATATGTCCAGTCAATATCCGAACCCCAGTCCGGCCTCACCCCTACCCACCAAGAACCATCTCCTAATTTCATTGAATAATTTCCGCTGCCATCTGTCCGGGTTTCCACAAAACCGCCGCCCATATCTTTATGCGCCTCTACCCGGGCATTAGACACAGCCGTGGTTCCTGATTTTTTAACCCAGCCGGAAAGAGTATTGGTCGGGTATTGAAGGGTTATTTTATTATTTGTCAAAGCCAGGCCGCCTTGCTTCACCACTCCCACGCCGCTGCTTAATGTTACGGTTAAATTAGAAGGCGCTATCAAACCCTGGCCCCAGGGCATATTAACTTCCAAATTATAAGTGGTATTGTCAGTCAGACCGCCGATTGAGAATCTGCCATTGAAATCGGTATTTGAACCCTGGGGCTGGATGCTCCAATCAGAAGGATTAAATATCTGAATCCAGGCGTTTTGAACAGCGGTTGTTCCATCGGGCTTAACCACTGTTCCTCTTAATTGAGGGAGAGAAAGCCGAACTGTTCCAAGGGGTAAACTTGCGCCAGCAGCCACCTCTGAACTAATAGTAATATTCTGTTGAGCCCTTGAGAAAGAACTTCCCCAGCTGGGATTATACTCTAGGACATAATCCCCGGCTTCAGTTATGCCGCCAAAACTGAATTGACCCTGTTCATTAGTATTGGCTCCATACCAGCCGCCAGGACCCATCATTGGCCCTTTTTTATACAAACTTACCCAACCCCATTGAACCGTTTGGTCAAATTCCGACTGAGCAATACCTAAATCAGAATAAGCCGAGTTCCAAACCGGGGTCTTTAAAGTTCCGGTAATATTGGGCTGGGTCAAACGAACAGTAATGTTTCTGGCTGAAGTTGAAGAAAAACCAGCAGAACAATTGGTGCCGCTACAAGTAACAGTGCCATCAGCCGCCACGGTGATAACATAGGTTGCTCTTGAATAACTTGAACCCCATTGAGGATTTATTTCTAATTCATAAGTTATTCCTGCTGTTGCCGCGCCAAAGGAAAATTTTCCGTTATTCGGGTCATTAGGATTTTGCTGATTGTAAAAGGCATTTACCCAGGTGGACATTCCCTTACTGCCCTGCTCCCGCAGTCCTAAATTGGCCCCTAAGCCATTATCTTCATCATCTGAACCAGCCGGACCTTTAACTATACCCAATAGACCATTAATGGTTGGGTCGGCTAATCTAATATCATTAAGATTAGTAGCCCCACCGCTTACACTTGTTACTGAACCGTCGGAAATTTCAATTAATATGGCAGCCGGAGAACCATAAATGCTGGCGCCCCAAATTTTAACATTTAACTGCCAGGTGCCGTCAGGAACAATGCCAATGCCAAACAGGCCATTTTCATTGGTCTGGCCCCAATAACACGTCCCCGGCGCATTGTAGGGACAAATGTCTAAGCCGATATTGGCTTGAGGAGTAAGACCGCTTGGGTCATAAATCTTTCCCGTAACATTGGGCGCTGATAAAACAATATCGCCTAAATTTTTGCCACTGGTGACCTCGCTGCTGGAAATTGAGACCTCGGCGTTATAATTAGAATAGGCAGACGAAACAGAATTGACATTAAGATAATAATTGCCTGATTGACTAACAGCAAAACTAAATCTTCCTTCGCTGTCAGTGTTTACTCCGCTCCAATAACCCTCCCTATTAAGACCGACAAAAGCATTAGCCATTGGAGAACCGCCAGCCATTACTCTGCCAAAAATATTAGAAACCGCTAATCTCGGACCTCCGGAAATCAGGGTATCAAGATTGGTTAAGGTGGACTCTATGGTTAGACCGCTGTAGGTATTTTTGCTATAGACCCCGAAAGTAGCGTCTCCCCAGGGTGGCTCTATTTCCAAAACATAATTTGAACCAGCCGGAACGCCAAAACTAAAGGTTCCATCTGAACCAGTATTGGTCCACTCGTTTATACTCCAGTCCTGAGTATGAATCCCGACAGGAGCATTAGGAACAACGGTGTTTGGTACTGGATTAGAAGTGCTAACATTTCCAGACGGTGTTTTTAACGTTCCACTGACATTTTTAACTGCGAATCTGATTGTCTGATTAAGAGCCGAGCCCCCTTGAGAAATAGTAATATTCTGTTTTGCTCTCTGATAACTGTAAGGAGAGGTTCTATAAAAGGTATTGGGTTCTGCTTCAATGGTATAATAGTTTGAGGTGCTGGTTACTGGAACATTAACCTTAAAGAAGCCGTTTTTGTCGGTTGTTGCCCGGCGCTGGACCGACCAGGAATCATTGTAAACCGTAATTGTTACCATATTCATACCAACGTTTTCATCGCTGGTTCCCAGGGGTCCTTTAACATAGCCAGTGACATTGGCCGGGTTAAAGGCCTTGGCTCCGGCATTGGTTACTGAGCCACTGCTAACTGATTGAGAACTAACTTCCGAAGGCGCGGCTTCAGTAGCGCCGGCCGGCGTGGTAAAACGAACATCAAAAGAACCGATCTGACAAGTGTTGTTTGAATAACCAACAACCGCATAATAGCCATTGCTATGACTCTTGCTTTCTCCGTAAATCTGGTGCCAGGATTCTAACCTTACTGGAACATTATTCTGGTCGCCACCCACTGCGGAACCGGAATTGGTCAAAGTTCCTTTAATAACGCCGCAATCGCCGCTTGTTGAATAATAAGTTCCAAAATATTTCGTATTAGAAAAAGTATTGTCATCTAAATTTTTGACCCTAATTCCGTTGTTTCCTACTGAAGCATCGGGAATCGTTAATATAATTTGGGTTGTACTAGTCGCAGAAGTTGATTGAACATCTCCTAATCCATAAATTTCAACTCCAGTAGTTGTATCAAATCCTGTCCCATTTATCCGAATCTGCTCTCCGGCTTTTCCGCAGGGATAACCATAGCAGTTATTAGTTTGAGCGGTGCCAGTAATATTTTCAATATAATCTATTACCGGGTTGGTTGAAGCAGCCACTATTCCATCAAAAGTAGTAGGGCTTACAGCTTCCAAACTAGTGTTGGCAATATTGCTTATGGTTAATTTGTAAGCGTTATTCTGGGTTAAATTCAAACCAAAAATATTGGCCACTCCATCTCCTTCTTCGCTTACATAATTAGTAAATATCTCCGGCATCCCGGCCAAAGGATAAGCAATATCATCTGCTCCCCATTGCAAAAAATAATTAGAAAAATTATTCACGCTTTGAGCATAATTTTCCTCGTCTGAAACAGCTGTAATCATATCTGACTGGTCAAAGACAATCCGGGCCGAGTTGGTTGTGACAGTAACTGATGTTATGGCAGGAGCCGCGATTAATAAATTTGTCGCCGGGCCCAGGGACATTGTTAAAGCAACTAATAAAACGATTATTTTTTTGTACGGCATAAAATTATTAAAAAACCCTTCCGTTCAAAAAACGTTCGGGCTTTTTGATTAAAACCCTCACCTTTTTTCCTTCAGGAAAAAAGGTGAGAGATAAATTAATAAAATTGGAAAAATCACTTTTCCACATTTATTTATTATAGCACTTTCCCCAAGACTTGTGTCAACCCCGAGAAGTGGATAACTCGCTCTTCTCCCACCATTCCTTTCCAAAAGCCAAAAATGTTCCCACAAACAATCCCAAGATTCCGGCTATTGCCATATTAAGCAGAGGCCTCGACTCTATTGGTTCTTCTAAAATGGTGGGTGGTCTTATTACTGATGTGGGACGAATATTTTCTATCCCTAATTTTAAAGAATTAATTTTGCTTTTAAAATCATTAATCTGCCCTTCTAAAGAATTAATTTGCAGATGCCTGTTTTCAATTTCTTGTTTTTTTACCTCCACTTTTTCTTTTGCGTCAAATAAAGCAAACTGAGTTCCTGGGTCCTGCTGATAAATTAAAATTTGTTGCAGGGCGTCAACTTTCGCCTCCAAGCTTTTCTTCTCCGCTTCTAAGGAAGATATTTTAATTTCAATCCTTTCAATGTCTTTTTCTAAAACTTTGATATTTTCTTCAGAAAGATGAATCTCGTCCCCTAAGGCCATTTTTTCTATTTCAGTCCTCTCCCGATGCTCGGCTAAAATTAATCCGCTTTTTTCATTTAAAATATTTTGCGCTTTTTCGGAAGACCAGATTCTATTTCTATCTTTATCACGCTCGTGCCCTAAAGTATAAAAATCATGAGAACTTCCATATAATAAAACTCCGTCTTTCATTACTTGATATCTAAAAAAGGGGTCAACGCCATGCAAAGATTTGACATCCAATTCTCTTTCTCGGCTATCGCCAAAAATATTAGCAAGCGCCGAATACAATGCTAATTCTGCTTCAAAGTCAAGCGACTTCTCGCCTAAAACAGCAATATCTAAATCGCTTCCCTTTCTAAGGGTTTTCTTAGCGTGAGAACCATGAAGAATTATTAATTTTAAATTAAAATCTTCCCCAATCTTCTTTATTTTTTGTTTTTGTTCTTTATTAAGTTCCATTTTATTAGATCATCAGAAATAGAAAATAAATCAACTTCGTAAATTTTAACGGGCTCACTAATACCACAACCGATAAAATAAAATTCCAAAGTATTCGTGGAAAGCCAAATTGGTATTTCTCAATTTTTCAGCGTCTGGAAAAAAATCCAGGATATTGTATTCTCTCTTTATTTTGAAATCAGTCGGCGCTGGAATAGGCCTGGCTCTCATTTTTTCAAACTCTCTCATTGCTCTTTCCATATGATAAGCCGAGGTAACAAGGAAAAACGGCCTTTCTTCCACGAGTTTTTTTACGTTTCTAATATTTTCTAATGTATTTCGCGATTGACCCTCAATAATAATATTTTCTTCCACCAATCCCCTACTGACAAAAAATCTTTTAACCCCCAGGGCCTCCTCGCTGCCCGGCAAAAGAGGGTTTGTCCCGGAAATAATAATTTTTACCCGGTTTTTTCTAAGATGAGAGATGCGCAAAACCTCGCTTCCCCTTAAAACATCGGCTTCTCTTCCGCCCAAAAGCAAAACAATCTTATCCGCCCTATCTATGTCTTCAACCCCTAAATAAGAATATTTATTTTCCAGAGGAGAAAGTAAAAAATTACTGACAATTGTTGTTGAAAAAAAATAATAAAGCAAAAGCCCGACCGCGATTAGTATTTTTCCGATTTTTCTTTTGGTTCTCCTTAAGGAAATAAGCAACCCGGCTAAAATCAAAACAAAAACAAAAAAACTGGGAACCAAAAATTGCTGTAATATTTTAAAAATTATCATTATTTAAAAATAATACGAATGGTTTTTAGAATTATTCCTAAATCCAAAAATAAATTCCGATTTTTAATATAATAGAGATCATATTGGAATTTCTCTCTCGCTTCTTCAACCGAAGTAGAAGCTAAATAATGCAACTGAGCCCAACCGGTAAAGCCGGGTCTGACTAAACAACGTTGGCGGTAAAAAGGAATTTCTTTTTCAAAATCTTTGGCCAAAATTGCCCATTCAGGTCGCGGGCCAACAAAACTTAAATCTCCTTTTAAAATACTCCAAAACTGGGGGATTTCGTCTAAATGGGTTCTTCTTAAAAACCTGCCCACTTTAGTAATTTGACTTTGGTCTTTTTCTCTCCAGGGACATCTGTTCTGATCCGGACTTTCCTTCATACTTCTAAACTTATAAAGAGTAAATTGTTTACCATCTTTACCGACTCTCTTTTGAGAATAAAAAATATTCCCCGGAGAATCTAATTTTATTGCCAAAGATATAAATGGAAAAAGGACTGCTACGGCTAAAAGTCCGGCAACAGAAAATAATATATCAAATCCCCTTTTTAATATCTCTCCAACTCCCCTTTCCGAACGGGCAAGATTTTCTAAAAACCAAATTTCATCAATAACCTCCAAAGACACTTTCTTTTTTATTATTTCATAAAAAGCGGCAAGACTAACATAATTCATTCTTAAGGGTAAATTGGAAAAAATTTGTTGAATTATTTTTTCATTCCCGGTAAGAAAGCGAGGGAAAACCACGGTTCCTATTCTTTCTTTTTTAATTATTTCTCTTAATTCTTTAATATCAAAAACAACCCCATATTTTGCCAAGCTTAAAAAGTGCGAAAATTTTTCCAGAGAAAAGGTCTCCGGATTAAAAAAAACCGAGATCTCGTATCCCGCCCGAGAAAGAATCTGGTTATCAATCACTTCTTCTAAGCCCGGCTTGAATCCGATTACGGCTATTTTTTCTCTGAAATTTTTAAGTTTTAAAATATGGCTAAAAATATATCGCCAGCCGCAAAAAAGAACAGAAAATATTAAAGCATTTAAAAATAAAGTTATCCTTGGCGTAATCAGGGTCTCTGGCCTAATATAAAAATAAACTGCCCCTAAGGCACCGGCTGAAAATATAAAAATTAATAAATTCCTGAAAAAATCAAAAACTTTTTTAAGAGGGGGTATTTCATAAAAATCTAAAATATAAAGAAATATAAACCAAAAGAAAAAAATAAAAGAAAAATGAAAAAGAATAACTTTTATTTGGGTGCTTATCCAAAAAGAAAAATCGCCATACCTCACCCTTAAAGCTAAAAATAAAGCAGAATATATTAAAATAATATCACCTGTTAATAAAATAAATTTAAAAAATCTTTTTCTGTTTTTCATCTGATGAAAACCCTATAAATTTGGCTGCTTGATAATAATCTTAAAAATGTTTTCTATAAAATCTCCGCCAGCATATCCGACAATCACAGCAATGGCAGGAGAAAGGGTTTCTACTCCTAAAAAAGTAATGCCCAGTTCCTGAACAATCCAAGCCGACAATAACCCTATTAAGCCAGACAAAACAACCATACCGGAAAAATACCAGGGCTTGATTGGAACTTCTTTATAGGACTGAACATGCTTTATAAGCCCGACTATTCCCCGCACTACGCCGCCTAAAAAACCGGCGAAAAAGAAAGAATATAATAACATATTTTTATAATTAACAACCTAAATCTTCAAATTGGGCTCGACCAAAACCCAAAATTTTAACACTGCTTCTTTAATTCTAAATTATTAAAAATAAATTTTCAAATAATTATTGAAAAAAATATTCTGTTTATATAAAAAACTATCCGAAAAAAATTTGATTCGAGGCAGAATACTATTATAATTTTTGACCTTGTGTTTGTATTGTCTTATAATAAAATAAATTCTTTAAAATTATAACTTGAAAAAACCGGCAATGAAATCTCATAATCATTCATCTCCTATTATCCAACAATTTTTTCGGTATGTGATTATCGGCTTGATTAATACGGGCTTGGATTTCGGAATTTATACTGCCCTAACGCGGGGTTTTGAGTTCTGGAAAAAACATTATCTTTGGGCAAATGCGATTGCCTTCCTTATTGTGGTCACCTGGAGTTTTTTTTGGAATAAATACTGGACTTTTAATAATCATGAAAGAAAACATCTAGCGCAATATATGAAATTTGTATTTACAACGCTGATAGGAATTAGCATCGCAGAAGGAGTGCTTTATATGGGCGTAGAAATATTCTCTCTTCACGATCTCGTTTCAAAAATAATTGCCGCTCCGTTTGTTGTATTCTGGAATTTCTTCAATTACAGAATATGGGTTTTCCATTCTCAATAGGGGTTTTAAACCCTTTCAATGTTTTTATCAATCCAAAGAAGTAAAACATATAATGCCCAAATACGGGCCCAGGTAATACCCTTTTTCCGCTGAAGAAATTCCTTCCAAAGGATTTGATATATATTTCTATTAAACCCGACGATCTCGTTCGCCCGGGAGCCAAAAAATATCTCTTCAATCTCCGGCCGTAAATATCCCCTCAACCAATTCTCCCAGGGAAATGTAAAGCCCATTTTAGGTCGTGAATAAACTTCTCGCGGAATTTTATCAATGACCTGCCGGAGAAGTAATGCCTTTGGTAACTTCGCATCTACCTTCTCCTGCATCGGGACATTCAGTACCCGCTCTACTAACACGTGGTCAAGATACGGCACCCGCACCTCAAGACCATGAGCCATACTCATCGTATCTCCATCCCGTAATAGCGTATTGGCAAGATACAACCGTAATTCAAATAAAGAAATGGCGCTGAATAAATCTAATGATTGAGAAATACTTTTTAATTCTTGGGCCACCTGCTCGGGGATTCCGTTGAAAAGATGCTCAGATAAAGGATTTATTAAAAGATGCTTTCGCGCTCCCGGAGCAAAGAGTTGACGCAGAATAAGATACGTAGATAAAAAAGTTCCTTCCGCAGCGCATAGTTGAGAAAATTTTGATTCAATATAAGAAGAGCGGTCCCGCAGTTTGTCAAGTAATTTTGATAATTTGGCGATACGATAATAGGGGGGAACAACAAATTTATTGAGCGTATTATAAATATTCTGAATGCGAGGAATCCTTTTAAATGTTGAGTAACCGCCAAAAACTTCATCTCCTCCTTGTCCTGACAGCACCACTTTAATCCCTGCATCGCGCACTGTTTTAGAAATCACATAAACATTAATTCCATCAACCGTGGGTTGATCCATTGCTCCGATGGCCTGAGGGAGAAGCCGACGAAGATCTGTATCAGATAACTGAATCTCGTGATGACGGGCGCAAAAACGCTCGCCGATTATTTTTGCATATTTTCCTTCAGCATACTTTTTTTCGGCAAATGTCACTGAAAAAGAATCAAGTGTTTTTCCACCCGTTACTTCATTGATTAAAATCGCCAATGAGCTTGAATCAACTCCGCCGCTTAAAAAAAGAGCGATGGGTACGTCAGCAACAAGATGATGCCGCACAGAACTAAGGAGAAATTCTCTAAATGGGACTTCATCTTTCACTCGCCCCTGTTCCGGTTTCCAGTAGATTTCTTGATGCATGGCGCGCGTTACGCAGTCGTATATCAATAACTGAGCAGGAAGCATAGCTTTCACTCCTTTTATTATTGTAAGGGGCGCTTGTACTGCGCCGTAAGCAAGAAATGATTCTATCGCAAGCGGCTCTATCATTTTCCCCACTATCTCTGCTTTAAGAAGTGTCCTAACCTCGGAAGAAAAAACAAATAGTCCTTCCTGTCTATAAAAATAAAGGGGCTTAATTCCAAATCGGTCAACCGCTAAAAATATTTTTTGCGCCTTTACATCAAAAAGACCGAACGCAAACATTCCGCGCAATTTTTCAATACACTTCCTGCCATAGGATGCATATGCTTTAAGAATTACTTCGGTATCACTATTTGAATGAAATACATGCCCCTGTTCTTCCAGCTCCCCGCGCAGTTCGCGATAATTATAAATCTCTCCGTTAAAAACTATCCAATTTCCTGTTTTTTGGTCCTGCATGGGCTGATGTCCGGTCAATGAAAGATCAATAATTGACAGTCGACGATGAACTAATCCTACTATCTGATCGGAACCAGGAAGAGGAATTATTTCAACCCCCTCATCATCCGGCCCCCGATGGGCGAAAAAAGAGGCAATGGCTTTAAGCCGATCTTCTTGTATTAAATTTTTTGGACCAATCAAGCCGGTAATGCCGCACATATTATCTTATGATAACAGAAACTTCTCTTTTTGTGGAGTGACAAAAAGACAAAAAGACCGCCTCTATTGCAACAAGGCGGTCGAATCCTTTATGGATCCCGAAGCCATCCCAACTCAGTCAGCACCGCGCGTGAAAGGTGTGAAATGGCGAGTTCGCGGTTTTCACCGTCAAGTACAAAATGGAGCCCGCGCTCATCCAGTTCACCGTCGGGTGTTGTCTGAAACACCAATGGCGATTTTCCGACCCGGGGCACAATGGCTACAACCCGTCGATGAAGCGGCAACCAAATCGGTTCTTTTGAACCTGAATTATCCGCTCGCATCTCTGTATCAAGAATGCGCCATCCCACCCCCTCAAGATGGAGCTTAACTATAGTGATGAAGGAAAAATCGCCCACAGGTCCGCCCGCAATCACCCCTGAAACACTGTTGAACACATCTCGGCCAAAAGGCAAAATTTCAAGCCGAGCCTCTGCGACACAGGGAAATCCTGGTTTTGTAATTTCCCAGGCATAACGTTGTTCTTTGTCAAACGCTCCCTGATATGCCTCAAATTCAACCGGTAAAAGAAAGCGGACCCAACCATCGGTATTATAAAGACCGACTTCCACTGCTTCGCAAAACCTTTCGGAATCAAGATTAACATCCGCAGCCATACCTCCCGATGGTTCGGCCGCATTCCAAACCGCATATAAAAATTTATCTCTTTTTCCCAAATGCAAATAACGCCGCTTTTAGAAAGTTTGGGGCGAGACCTTGATGCAATACCCCGAGAAAATAGGCAAGATGGGAAAAATTACAATATTGAGGTTCCGCTTCATATCCTGCGACAGAGGAGTCAAAACCAAACCTTGTCATCATCTTTTTTAATTTCTTCTTTGTGTTGCAGCGATAAAACGTTGGAAAAACATCCTCGCTCTGCCGATTTTCCTGTACCTTCCCAAGTACTTTACCGTGGAAACGATTAGGAATTAAACGAGAAAAAAGGGCAATATAATTCAATGCGTTGGGGGTGCGAATACAGATATACCCTCCCGGTTTAACCGCCCTTGCGCATTCAGAGAAAAAAAATTCCGGATTTTTAATATGTTCTATAACGTGGTCACAAAGACAGAGGTCTATTGACCCACTTCTTATCGGCCATTGACTCGATTCAATTTTATGAAATTCATCAAGAAAAGGATTTTTAACAGCAACGTCATCTACGTCAATGCCAATAACTTTCTGACACTTCCCCTTAAGTATCCGTAAATTTCTTCGAAAAGACACAGGGTCATCTTGATATTCGCCTCTCCCGCACCCAACGTCAAGCACCACCGATTGCGGTCTAAGTAAGGCATTGATTCTTGAATAAAAGACAATTGTGCCATCAAGATAAGTAAAGCCGCCAAACTTGCTTTCCGGATAATAAATTTGTTGATATCCTGACATATTATTTTCGACGATAGAGAAAATAACCGTCCTCTGCCTTTAAAAATCTTTTTGTAACCCCTTGCTTAAACTATCAACCAATTT
>VGKE01000002.1 GCA_016867195.1 Candidatus Nealsoniibacteriota bacterium
CCATCCACTAAAGCCCATGCAGAGACACAAAAGAAAGGAATTCAGCAGACCATTGTTTTTGCTCAAAACCTTGCCTGGCTTTATTACCAAGAACTTAATGACCTGGAAACTGGTCGGGAAGTTTATGAAAAAACAATAGAAATATTCCCGGAATACGAAAGACAATTAAGATTCAATTGGGAAATGATGATAGAATAGATTAAAGCGTTAAGGGGTTACGGCAACGAAGCCCGTATCGTGGGCGTTTAACGGTTACGTGAATATGCAAGATAATCAAAATGAAAAATCAATAAAGAGTTTTAGGGATTTAAAGGTTTATCAAAATACTTATCAAGCCATGCTTTTAGTAATGAAAGAAATTTTACCTAAATTACCTAATTCAGAAAAATATGATTTAAGAGACCAATTAAGTCGATCTTGTAAGGCCCACCTCGTTTAATCGCTGAGGGTTATGCTAAAAGACACCAAAGGGCTGGTTTCCAAAAATATTTGGATGATGCAATGGGAGAATGTAATGAAACAATAGTTAGTTTAGAAGAATGTAGAGATATATACGGAATTAATCCTGATTTAATTAATAAACTTGTAGATATTTATGATAAATCCGGGAGGCAATTTTATAATCTTAGTAGAGCGTGGACAAATTTTAAGAAACACTAAACGTAACCCCTAAACGATACGGGCATCCTAACCGACTAACACTAAACTTAACCCATGTTTAATTATCTTAAAAAACTTGATTGGATTTTAATTATCTCTGTTCTTTTACTCGTTAGTATTGGTCTCTTATCTATCTACAGTTCTTCAATAGGCAGGGATGATTTTTTTAATTTCAAAAAGCAACTCGTTTTTTTCGGGATTGGTTTTTCCTTAATGCTTTTTTTAAGTTTTTTTGATTGGCGGATTTTCCGGGAAAACCCTTATTTAATTTTAGGACTTTATTTTATCTGTATTATTCTCTTAGTCGGTCTTTTCTTTTTCGGCCCGGTTATTAAGGGGGCAAGGGGTTGGTATAAAATCGGTCCCTTTTCTTTTGACCCCATAGAGTTTACTAAAATTATTTTACTAATTTTACTTGCTAAGTATTTTTCAATGCGCCATATAGAAATGTACCGTTTATCACACATTATATTATCGGGTTTTTATATTTTTTTCCCTGCGGTTTTAATTTTTTATCAACCCGACTTAGGACCTGTTTTAATTTTAATTTCTGTTTGGTTGGGCGTTTTAATTGTTTCCGGAATAAAATTACGTCATTTTTTAATTTTAGTTCTTTGCGGATTAGTGGTCTTGACTTTAAGTTGGTCCTTTTTATTAAGGGACTATCAAAAGGCTCGACTCATCAGTTTTTTTGAACCCCAATTGGAACCCCTGGGAATGTCTTGGAGCCAGAATCAGTCAAAAATCGCAATTGGCGCGGGCGGGATTTTTGGTCAGGGTTTTGCCCGGGGTAGTCAAACCCAGTACGGGTTTTTGCCGGAGGTTCAGACCGATTTCATTTTTTCCGCCATTGCCGAAGAATTTGGTTTAATGGGTATATTAATTTTGTTTTCTCTCTTTATGGTTTTGGTCTGGAGAATTATGAAAATAGCCATTTCAGCCCAATCAAACTTCCCTCGTCTTTTTGCTTTTGGTTTTGCCATTATTTTGGTCATTCAGGCATTTATCCATATTGGCATGAATTTAGGTATTTTGCCGGTTATTGGCCTTCCTTTGCCTCTAATTAGTTATGGAGGAAGCGGGTTAATCGCTACTTTTATCGGCTTGGGTATTCTTCAAAGTTGTAGAGGAAATTCATAAATTGCCTTTACTAAAAAACTAATAATATCTATCCGATATACTCATCCGATATTCATCCGATATGATATAATAGCGTTTAAAGCGACGCTTTAATCTGTAAGAATTCACCGCGTTATTTACATTCTAAAACCAACCGAGAACTGTTCTCGGCAATATTGCCGAGAACAGTTCTCGGTAGTTGCTAGCTTACCATTTTACATTTTCGTCATTGCGAGGAGTGAAGCGACGAAGCAATCTCGTTATCTATATGTTTATGTTGGGATTGCTTCGCTGCGGCTCGCAATGACGTAGTGACTGTAAACAACGCTATTATTTCCTACATATAATACCACCCCGCCGCCGCTGATTAATTCTACTTATCCGCCCTATTTACATAAAATATTTTTTGTTTTTCAGCTCGGAAGGAAGATAAGATTCTTTTGAATACTTCTCATACCCCTTGCCATAACCCAAACCCTTCATTAATTTCGTTTCGGGGTTTCTCAGATTCAAGGGTACGGGCAGGTTTCCATATTTTTTTACATCTTCAGACGCTTTCAGATACCCGTTGTAAGAACTCCGGTCTTTCTTGCACTGGCACAAATAAACTACGCCATGAGCAAGGTTTATGGCGCACTCGGGTAGTCCGATTGTCTCAACCGCCCTGAAGACCGCGTTTGCCACCACCAAGGCGGTTGGTTGAGCGACACCGATATCTTCGGAAGCAAAAATCACCATCCTCCGGGCAATAAATTTGGGATCTTCCCCCGCGTCAACCATTCTTGCCAAATAGTATAAAGCGGCGTCGGGTTGGCTGGCGCGCATGCTTTTTATAAACGCAGAAATCGTGTTGTAATGTTCTTCTCCTGCTTTGTCATATCTTAGAAATTTTGACTGAAGGGTATTTTTTAAATTATCTATGTTAATGTTCCCGTAAAGTTTATCTGTGTTTTCAAGCATGGTAATGGCCTGTCTGGCGTCCCCATTAGCCATTTTTATCAGCCATTCCTGCGATTTTTTGTCCATTTTTAGTCCGGTTCTCTTAATAATCTTCTTCATTTCTTCATCTGCTAAAGCGTTCAAAACAAAAACCCGGCAACGCGAAAGCAATGCCGGAATTACCTCAAAACTTGGATTTTCGGTTGTGGCTCCGATTAAAGTTATATCTCCCCTTTCCACATAAGGAAGCAAAAAATCCTGCTGCGATTTATTAAAACGATGAATTTCATCTAAAAATAATATTTTGGGTATTATGCCGCCGCCATCAGATATAATCTTTTTTATATCCGCTTTTCCGGCCGAAACCGCCGAAAGTTCGTATATTTTAGCATCCAGGCAATTTGCATAAATTTTTGCCAAGGTGGTTTTGCCGGTACCCGGAGGCCCCCAAAATATAAAAGAAAACAAATGCTTTTGCTTTATGGCGACATTCAAGGGCTTGCCCTCGCCGACTAAATGCTCCTGTCCAACGAATTCATCCAAGTTTTTAGGCCTGATTTTAGATGCTAATGGCTCCATGTCTGTAATTATAGCCCCTTTTCAACCCTGTGTAAAAATCATGCGATCGCACGGATTTTACACAGGGGCTACTATCTGCTATAAGTTAAATATCTTTTTTAAATGAAGTCCGTTGTCAATTGACTCTAAGATAGCAAGACGAACATATTTTCTAAGACTAAAAAATTCAATAACAAAATCTATTTCATTTTTACAATCATAGGGATAAACCCAGGCGCTTTTTTGAAGTTCATAAAAGCCCAAATCTTTTAATTTTTGCCGGAAGGCATTTCTTCCGTTTTTAATTTTTTCCGGAATATCAAAAATTACCATTCTCCATTTTTCATCCCATTTCTGCTTTTGGATTTTCATCTCTTCAAAATGATATCTTAATGCTTTTAACTTGCCCTTTTCAGTTAAAATTATACTGCAGGAACCATCGGCATTTTCTTTTCTTTCTATCATTTTTGACCTGTAAAGTTGCCTTATTTCTTCTTTTAATTCTTTTTCGTTTATCTTTTTCCATGCCCGTGAAACTTCCTTTAAAACCTTCCATTGTTTACTCGGAGTAAAGGAATAACCAAAAGCCAGCCCGCCAAATAAAAGTAATAATATTTTTTGTTTTGTGGCCGACATTACTTGATTATACAAAATAACCAGCCCTGTGTAAAATCCGTGCGATCGCACGAATTTTACACACGCATAATTCTCCCTAGTTCTCCTTGTTGCAGTTCTCTCTGTTAATTATAACCTATCTTTATTTTGGCCAATTTTATTGCGGCCAATTTTCCGGGGGTTCAGTAGCGCCCAGCCAGGCCGCGCCGATAAGAAAAGAAGTGCCCGAAGAACCCAAGCGTTGAGCCCGAATACGAATGCCACCCTTATCACCTACTTTAGCATTATCTATTGCCTTTGTAAGTTTAATCCAGCCGACTTCATTCTTGTAATCCACAAAACTGGCCGTTGGGAAATTACCAGTGGCCGAATCCGCTATATCAAGAGCGACTCTAACATAATTATTACCATCAACGTTAAGAGGTTTAATCCATATTTCGGCATAATAGGTCCCATCTTTTGTTATAATTATATCATTTTGTGTTAAATTATACGAAGTAGTTATGGGTGACCATTTAACAGAATAATTTTCCACTAATCCATCTTCATGCCTTGTGATATGAGTTTTGGTCCCGTTATAATTCCAATTATACAAATAGTCAGCGCTATCTGCCGGTTCCTCCCACTCGTCAAAATGCCAGTTTTGAAGAAGATTTTGATAGATTTTTAAAGATACAGGGATTTCTTTTAATAATTGTTCGTTATAATTAATTTGAATTATACCATCATAATACCCTGGGTTCATTTCCGGATCTAAAATGTCTACAGAAACTTCAAAATTACCTTCCTCTGTTTTGATAATTGTAATCCAATTAGGGTAATAACCAATAATCCCATCTACATTGGCCGTAACGTAAATAGTTTGAGATTCCGGCGGAGTTTCTCCAAAAGCGGCTTCAAAAATTAAAGAAGTTGGAGAAACTTCAAAAATTATTTCTTCTTCCGGTTCTTCGTCTTTTGGTTCCTCTGATAAAATTTCAATAACCCAAAAATATTGAGGTGGTTCTGGATCAACTCTCAAAAATAAATCTATTGCTCTAACCGAGAAAGTATGCTCGCCTTCTGTTAAATTTTCGTAAGTTTCAGGTGATTCACACTCTTGCCAATCTTGGTCGTTTAATCGACACTCAAAACGAGAAAATTCTTTTGTCCCTTCAAACTTAAAAGTGGCCTGGGTCTCGCCGGTCAACTCTTCTGGACCGGAGATAATTTTAGTTCCGACGGGAACTTTATAATAATCAATGAAATTATTTAAAACATTTTCAAATTCTTCTTGCGGAAAGGATTGATTTTTTGCTCTCGGGGTAGGAGTTTGAATCTCAAAATCTTTGGCATTATTATCAGTATCTTGATAATTATAACCATTTTCTTCCTCTATTACTTTTCTGCCTACGGATTGATAAAAAACAGTAAAAGGATCTATTCGTTTAACACCACTATAATCAATGCCCTGTTCATCTAAATACTCTTCAAATATATCTCTGGTTTTGGGATTTTCGGAAAAAGGAGCGGCTTCAAAATCCGGGGCTTCGCCCCAACCTATTTTATCAACCTCCTCTCCTTTCGGGCTTTTAAGAACAATGGCGTTATCTTGGGTTAAGGTAAGATTATCAATAAGCATATCTAGACTAAAATCTGGCGAGCTTGCAATTAAAAAATAACTCTTAGCCGGAATAGTTTTTCCACTGAAATTAGTTTTGGCAACAAGAGAACCCCAGGAAGTAGCGCCTTTGGTTTTTCGTTGAATATACCAGCCAGTTAAATCTACGCTTTTGTTATTTGGATTATAAAGTTCAATAAATCTTTGGCCAATTGGTTCAATTTGGATTTCTGAAATTAAAATTTTAGGATAAACTATGACTATTGGTGTCGACAAAATAACGCCTCCGCCTCCGCTACTGGAGCTGGAAAAAGAAATTGGCGCAGAAACAGAAGGACCTTTATCGCCTTCTACGTAGGCGCAGGCCTGGTCTATTATTTTTTGCAGGGTTGCCTCACCGATTCCGCTTATCTTTGTTAAGTCATAAATAGAGGAAAGGGGCCTGGCTCCTATTATCCTTTGAGCAAGAACCGGGCCAATACCGATTATTGCCTGCAATTCTTCTCCAGAGGCAGTATTAATATTCACCGAGCAGACATCCGCCGCTAATTCTATCGCATCACCTTCTGATTCTTCGTTTATTTCTTCGTCTTTTTTCTCGCTTTCATCCCCATCTTCCCTGCCAAAAATAACTCCCAATTGAGTTATTTTCCGATTGAAATCATTGACCATCTGGGTTAAACTTTCTAATTTTCGGGCTAATCCAATTATTTCTGTTTCATATTTCTGCTCCAATTCAATTCTTATTTCCTCTTCAAGTCCTAATTTCTCTTTCAATGAATAATTTTCCTTTTGCAATTTTTCCAATTCTGACTTCGTCTCATTTAACGACAATTTTAATGTCTCAACGTCTTTGTCATTAAATCGCGACAAAGAACCAACAAATGCTCCCAATAAATCAAACCCTGGAAAATCTCCTCTAAGTAAATAAAAAAGTCCTCCGAGAACGAGAAGTAAAATAATAACGATAATAATTAAAATCGCGAAATTTTTAACCATAATCTTTTTTACTTAAATTCTTAAATTACTTAATAATTTATCCATTGTATTAAAAAACCCTTTACCTGTAAATGAAACTGCTTTGAAAAATCTATCTGACGCAATAAAAAAAGCTGTCAAGCGACTGCCTGACAGCTCTATTCTCAATCAGACCAAATCAACCAATGGTCTTAATGAGTATTCCCACCATTGATAGTAAACACCTCATCAAGACAGGTTATCTCAAAAATCCCCAGTGTTTTTGGCCTGACGTTTACCAGAGACAGACGTCTCCTCCTTGCTTCCAACACCTCCCGCAATTCCACCATCTTGCCAAGAGTCCCTGCCCGAACGATTCCAACATCAGAAAAATCAAGCGTTATATCAACGCCAATATCAACGCCATCGCCTTCTTCAAAGAAGAAAAGGACAATCTCAATGATTTTTTCCAGCGCTGGCTCCCGGGGCAAGCCCAACAACAATACGTACTCTTCTTGGCAAGAATTGACCTGCTCCATACACAAGCTCCTTCTCTTGAACAACCTTTTCTTGAACAACCTACTCACTCAACTCAACTATTTTTTACTTTTCAAAGAGCAATGCCTCCTACGATTAGCGAAAGACCTTTGTCGGCCTTCAGCGTTTAATAAAAAACGTCCCGACGAATTGGGGCATTAGGTTACCTAGTTTAGTTAGTATATTAGCAAACCAAAAAGAGATGTCAAGTGTGGTTAAAATCCGATGAATTCGCGAATAATTGGGACCAGGATGGCAATAACCTTGCCTTCGGAATCAATGGTGTTTAATCCCAGTAATTCACCTCTAATATTAAATAATGGGCTGCCGGCCAGAATATTTTTCTCAAAGATATTAGTCCCGATATTTTCAGACGTGAAAAATTTAATAATTCCCTCATTAACACTCTTAAAATGGCTTTCTTTTCCAAAAAGAAAACCAACCAAAAAAACCCTCTCCCCCAATCTTAATCTTCCAAAATCAGCAAAACCAACTGTCGGCAGGTTTGTTTCTTCAAGTTTTACCAGGGCAAGATTGTTTTTTAAATCCCTTTTTAATACCTGGTAATTTGGGGTCTTGCCATCCACAAAAAAAGCAAAACTTTCGCCCTTGGGCAAAAGAGTGGCTAAGGTAATTATCAGACCGTCAGAAGTAAGAACAATACCCGAGCCCTCTAAAAATCTTCCCGCCCTGGTCCTGGTTCTTACTCCAACTATTGATTTTTCAACTCTTTCAACCGCCTCCTGAAGGGCGATATTTTCTTGAATAATGGTTTCGTGTTTTTCAGTCAGATAAATCGGCGCCTGTTCTAAACGATATTGGTAAAAAAGTGGCCTCTCTATGAAATAAGGCCAGAGAATCTGGTCGGCGAAAATCCCGCCCCCAATCCCGAAAATAAAAACAATGACAATTTTAAGAATATTTTTCAACATAGACCTTCTCTTTCTTCGGCATCCTTATTAAGTCGCCCGGGGTTCTGATAATAATTCCGCCGTCTTCTTTGTCAACCAATATTTCTTCGCCTGGCCGAACCAAACCCGTAACAATTTTCAGGGCCAAGGGATCAAGGACCTTTCGTTGAATGACTCTCTTTAATGGCCGGGCGCCCAAATTGGGATCAAAGCCCTCTTCAGCCAAAAGTTCTCTGGCTCGCTCACTAATCTTAATTTTGATATTTTTGGCTTCCAGCCGATTAGATACCTTTTTCAATTCCAGTTCAACAATTTTCTTAATCTCGGCTCTATCCAGATAATTAAAGATAATAATCTCGTCAACCCTGTTCAAAAACTCTGGTTTAAAATCCTCTCTTAAGGTCCCCATTACTTTTTCCTTCAAGGATTGCCTTTCTGCCCCATCTTTATCTTCCACAAAACCAAGAGAGCTTATCTGGGCAATATATTCCGAACCAATATTAGAGGTCATAATTAAAATAGTGTTTTTGAAAGAAGCGGTTCTGCCTTTGGCATCGGTTAAACGGCCATCTTCTAAAATCTGAAGCAAAATATTAAAAACATCAGGATGGGCTTTTTCCACCTCATCAAGTAAAATAACGCTATAAGGCCTTCTCCGAATTTTATCGGTCAACTGACCTCCTTCTTCATAGCCGACATAGCCGGGCGGCGAACCGATCATTTTAGAAACAGCATGTTTCTCCATATACTCTGACATATCTAAACGAACCAAAGCGTTTTCATCGTTAAACAAAAATTCTGCCAGGGCCCGGGCCGTCTCGGTCTTTCCAACGCCAGTGGGCCCTAAAAACATAAAAGAACCCAGGGGTCTATTTTCCTCGGAAATTCCGGCTCGGGAACGTCTAATAGCGTTAGAAATGGCTAAAATTGCCTCTTTTTGACCAATTACTCTTTTAGAGATTGTTTCTTCTATTTTTTCTAACTTTTTCGCCTCTTCTTCTATCAAGCGAGTCATCGGGATGCCGGTCCATTTGGAAACAACAAGCGCTACGTCTTCTTCTTCAATTTCCTCTTTTAAAATTCTTCCGTTTTTTTGAATGCGGGCTAATTTTTGCTCTGTCTGGCGAATCTCTTTTAATAGTTCCGGAATTTTACCGTATTTAATTTCAGCCACTTTTTGTAAATTCGTTTCTCTTTGAGCAACTTCTGATTGAAAGGTTAAATCGTCCATTTCTTTTTTTAGGCCCTTGATTTTTTGGATTAAATCCTTTTCTGTTTTCCATTTTAATTCAAAAGCCCGGGTTTTCTCTTTTAAATCAGCCATTGTCCTGTTCAGGGCGATCAGTCGTCTTTT
This sequence comes from Candidatus Nealsoniibacteriota bacterium, assembly GCA_016867195.1. Classification (GTDB taxonomy): domain Bacteria; phylum Patescibacteriota; class Minisyncoccia; order Minisyncoccales; family GWA2-38-27; genus VGKE01. Next base: position 9,251 of record VGKE01000002.1, read on the forward strand.
TGAACCCTCTTTCCCGATTGCCTCTTTCTCAACTTCTAACTTCTGGATTTCTCTTTTTAACTCTTCCAACTGACTGGGTTCTGATTCAATTTCCAAACGCAATGACGACATTGCTTCGTCCATTAAATCAACCGCTTTATCGGGCAGAAAACGATCAGTAATATAGCGAGAAGATAATTCAGCCGCCGCTACCAGGGCAGAGTCCTTAATTCTTAATCCATGATGAACCTCATATTTCTCTTTGATTCCTCTTAAAATAGCAATTGTATCCTCAATTGTTGGCTCTTGAATATATATTGGCTGGAACCTTCTCTCTAAGGCCATATCTCTTTCAATATATTTCTGGTATTCTTTCAAGGTGGTAGCGCCAATTGCTTTTAGCTCCCCCTTGGCCAGGGCTGGTTTTAAAAGATTGGAAGCGTCTATCGCTCCCTCGGCAGCGCCGGCTCCAACTAAAGTATGGAGTTCGTCTATAAAAATAATGTATTTACCGTCTGCCCGATTGATTTCTTTAAGCAGGGCTTTTATTCTATCTTCAAATTCTCCCCGATATTTTGTGCCGGCAATTAAGGCGCCTAAATCCAAGGCGATAATTTCTTTATCTCTTAATGATTCAGGGATATTTCCTTTTACAATTCTTCGAGCCAATCCTTCGGCAATAGCGGTCTTGCCAACTCCGGCCTCGCCGATTAAAACCGGGTTATTTTTTGTTCTCCGGGAAAGAACCTGCATTAAACGACGGATTTCATTATCCCGACCAATTACCGGGTCAAGTTTACCCTGCTTGGCCAAATCGGTTAAATTACGGGTATATTTTTCAATCACCTGATATTTTGATTCCGGCTCCGGGTCGGTAATCCTGGCTCCCCCCCGAATTTCAGCCAAAATTCTCAAAACAAGGTTATAATCTAACTTACCAACCTCTAAAGTGGCTGCTCCCCCGTCTGATTTCAAAAAAGAGGCCTTTTCTAAAATCTCTTTTGCCCTTGTTTCAGAAATTATCAACCCTAAAAATAAATGCTCAACTGAAATAAACTCATCTCCCATTCTCATTGCCTCCTGCCTCGCCCTGTCTAAAACCTTAGCCATATCCTGGGTTAAATAAAACTGACCAAAGGTCTGAGGCGTGGCAATGGTGGGAAGTGTATTCAAAGCGGACCCGGCTCTCTTTTTTAAATTCTCCATATCTACGCCCAATCTTCTTAACAAAGTCAAAACCACGCTTTCTTCCTGAGAGAGTAAAGATAAAAGCAGGTGTAAAGCGTCAATTTGCTGCTGGCCCCTTTCTTGAGCAAGGGACTGAGCCATTAAAATCGCCTCCTGGGCCTTATGGGTAAAATTCGCTCCGGTCATCATAATATATCTTTTTTAGCAAAAATCCTAAAAAAAATCAAGTCAAATGTTTGCTGTTTTTCACCTATCCAAAATTCCTACGATCGTAGGAATTTTGGCATAGTAAATTTTTATGATAAAATAAAATAATGTCAGATGTAACCAAAAAAATGTTATTGCTTTTATTGGGAGGGGTCGCTTTTGGTTACTCGTATACCCCTCAACGGCAATGGAAGATTCTCAAAGAAGTAGCAAGGGCCTGGAAAGAAATCAACAGAGAAAAACTAAAAAAGGAAATAAGAAATCTTTATCGCTCAAAACTAATCAAAAAGAAAGAAAATCCAGATGGTTCTTGTACCATAGTATTAACGGAAAAAGGGAAATTAAAGGCCCTAACCTATCACTTTGAGAAAATGAAAGTAGAAGGCGGAAAATGGGATGGAGAATGGAGACTGGTTATTTTTGATATCCCGGAAAATTTCAGGAAAGGGAGAGACGCCCTGCGAGATAAACTAAAAGAGATTGGTTTTTACGAACTTCAAAAAAGTGTTTTTGTTTTTCCTTACGAGTGCAAAAGCGAGATTGATTTTATTATAGAATTTTTCAATTTAAGAAAATATGTCCGTTTTGGAATTATGAACTCAATTGACAATGAACTTCATCTAAAGAAAATATTCAATTTAGTATAACCAGCTATCCAAAATTCCTACGATCGTGAGAAATTGGGATTTATAAAAAGACCTGTAAAAAAATAAATAAAAAATAAAAAAGGCGATTGGGGAAATCGCCGTTTTTGCCGCTTCTCGGTCTTTGCCACATTAATCAAAGTCCAAGATGTTTTATGTCTTTAGTGTCTTTAGGCATTCTTCCTGAACCCTTGCAAACATAGCACGCCCCGCTACCCCAACAAGCCCGACAGGATTCTTTCTTCTCCTTGTCTCCTCCGCAATAGGAACAAACACCCGGCTTTTCTTTGCATGCGACACAACGACCGTCTCCTCTAACGTCAGTGAATATTATTATCATATCTTCTCTCCTTTCATGACATAAAGACAAAAGAACAAAAGAACTATCAAAAAAAACAGCCCTTATCAGAAGGGCTAACTTGGAACATTTAATTTTTTAATTATTTGAAACTCAAATCAGCCCTTTTCTTAAAAAAGGAAAAAAAGAAAGAATTGAAATTAGGGCTAATTTGTATTGTCATAGTGTATTTTCTTTTTATCATCAAAGAAGCCGCCTTGTCAACCCCGCACCTTTTAAGCACTGCGCTTTGCGCAAAAAATAAATTGTGCTCTAAAGGTGCGGGGTCAACCCCCCCGCGTAACCTTAATCACTTCGTTCGCCCAAGATTGCTTCAACGATCATCTCTTTGTTATTCCGCAAAATCTTCAAAATTATTTTATCTCCGGGGCTATA
>VGKE01000003.1 GCA_016867195.1 Candidatus Nealsoniibacteriota bacterium
ACCCAGTTCTCATGCTCCCAAAGCATGTATACTACCGGTGTACTACACCCCGATAAAAATTTTGGCGGGTGTTTTCTTGAAGATATTAACAAATTTTTTACTTGTAGTCAATTTTGACTAATGCTATAATATCATAATGAAGCCGTTGAATAATTCAGCGTTTATCCGCGTAACTATCCGCGTTTTTCCGCTTCTACTTTGAAATTAGAAGCAGATTTACCCTGTGAAATAATGGCTATGCCAATTTCACAGGATGAACGCGGATATACACGCGGATTTCCGCGGAAAAATAATTGTTCAATATTCTCAAAATATGTTTAAGAAAATTATTACCCATCTAAACATTATTAAACAGTGTAAAAGATACGGACTGTCTCCCTGGCAGTGTCCTCAATTTCTTTTTTTAATAATGGGGATATTTATCGCCGCTGCCTCATTAATCTTTTATCTAATTGGTATTCGCTACATAGAAGATCCGGGCATTATTGCTTTTTTTGTTTTGACCACTGCCGTTGTCTTGTTTATTATCGCTTTTACCATTACCCAGAGTTTTGAGCGACTAGCCGAGGCTTCGCGAATGAAATCAGAATTTATTGACATTGTTTCCCATCAAATGCGTTCTCCTTTAACTAATTTAAAATGGAGTTTTGAACTCTTAACATCAGAAAAAGAGGAGATGGAGCCGGTCCGGCAAGAAGAATATTTCTCCAGTATTAAAGATAACATTGAAAGAATGGTAGAGTTAGTTGATGATTTATTAATTGTTTCTAAAATTGAGCAGGGGACCTTTCCGATGAGGAAAAAAGAGGTTGATTTAGAAGATATTATTAAAGAATTAATTCATCGCTATCAATCATTTAGCGAGGCCTCTAATATTAAAATTGTTTTTTATCCCCAAGGAAATTTTCCCAAGGTTTTTAGCGACCCCTCTATGCTTAAATTAGTGATAGAAAATTTTATAGATAATGCCGTTCGTTATACCAAAGGCGGCGGTGAAGTGAAGATTGGATTAAAGCAAAAAAACAAAGAACTCTTTTTTCAAATTAGCGATTCGGGTATTGGTATTCCCAAAGAAGACCAAAAATATATTTTCCAGAAGTTTTTTCGAGCCAAGAATGTTTCCAAAGAACAAACCCGGGGCAGCGGTCTAGGCCTCTATATTACCAAAACAATTATTAAAAAATTAGGAGGAAGGGTTTGGTTTGAGTCAGAAGAAGGTAGGGGGACAACATTTTATTTTACATTACCAATTAAATAATACGAATAAACACGGATTTATAACGAATTATCACGAATCACGAATTTGTGGATTCGTGTCAATTCGTTTCTTATTCGTGTCAATTCGTTTTTCTTATGAAAAAGATACTATTCATTGAAGACGAATCGGCTATTCAAAGAGCTTTCGGAGATATTTTGAAACAAGTCGGTTTTCAAATGTTCAGCGCCCTAGACGGCGAAGTTGGCTTAAGGTTGGCTCTGAGCGAAAATCCTGATTTGATTATTTTAGACCTTATCTTGCCAAAATTTGACGGTTTTGAGGTTTTAAAGCGATTAAAATCAAGTCCTGAAACTAAGAAAATCCCCGTTATTATTTTAACCAACCTTGAGGGGATGGAGGATATAGATAAGGCCTTAGAGTTGGGTGCTACTACTTATTTGGTCAAGACCCAATATACTTTGGAAGAAGTGATAGAGAAGGTGAAGAAAACACTCGCTGTCGCTCGCGATATTTATTGATATTTATTGTTTTGATAGCAGATATTTAAATTATTTATGTATTTATGTCAATAGATCTGGAACGATTAAAATCTTTTATACTTGATGCCGGATTAATTAGTTCGGAGCAATTTAAACGAGCCCAAAAAAGGGCTGATAAGACCAAGCAAAAAATTGAGGATGTTTTAATTTCTGAAGGATTAATCGCTCGAGAAGAGTTGACTAAATTAGAGGCCTATATTTTAGGCATCCCTTTTGTTAATATTGAGAAAGAAATTATTCCATCTGATATTTTGAAAATAATTCCCGAGCCCATTGCTAGAAAACATAATATTATCGCTTTCAGAAAAAAAGGTCAAAATTTAGAAGTAGCGATGATTGACCCCGGAGATCTAAGAATCATTGAATTCATTAAAAAAAAGGCAGACTTGAAAATTCTTCCCCGGCTGACAACTATTGAGGGTATTAAAAATGCTCTTAAACAATACCAAAAAACATTAGAGGCGGAATTCGGCGAAATTATTAAAAAAGAAGTCGGAATTATTAAGCCGGTTCAAGAAGAGGAAGCGGTCGGAGAGCAAGAGGATTTAAGAAAGGCGGCCGAGGACTTGCCGGTGATCCGAATTGTTGATACCTTAATGAGGCATGCTATTCTGCAGAGAGCGTCTGATATTCATATTGAGCCGACGGAAAAAGAGGTTATTGTTCGTTATCGTATTGATGGGATTTTACACGACGCTATGGTTTTACCCAAGGCGGCCAGTTCCGGGATTGTTGCCAGGATTAAAGTCCTTTCCAATTTAAAATTAGACGAACACCGGCTCCCTCAAGACGGCCGTTTTAAAATAGAGACCGAGGACTACAAATATTCTATTCGGGTTTCAATTCTACCAATTTTCAGTGGAGAAAAAATAGTTATGCGTCTTTTATCAGAAACAGCCGAGGCCCTTACCCTTGAGGCAATGGGCCTAAGCGGAGAAATGTTAGAAAGGGTTCAAGACAGTCTTAAAAAACCTACGGGGATGATATTGGTAACCGGACCTACTGGATCCGGGAAAACAACCACTCTTTACGCTATGATGGAAATTCTTAACACCCCGGAAATAAATATTTCTACTGTTGAAGACCCGATTGAATACCGAATGTCTCGTATTAATCAAACCCAGGTTAATCCCAAAATTGGCTTAACTTTTGCCTCAGGTCTCCGTTCTCTGGTCAGGCAGGACCCGGATGTTATTATGGTCGGCGAAATTAGAGATAATGAGACGGCCGGACTGGCTATTAATGCCGCCTTGACCGGCCATCTGGTTTTATCCACCCTTCATACAAATGACGCGGCCGGAGCCATCCCTCGCTTAATTGATATGAAGGCTGAGCCCTTTTTAATATCTTCTACTTTGAATGTGATTTTAGCTCAACGACTGGTTCGCCGGCTTTGCCCGGAAAAAGAGAAATACACTTTAAAGGAGCCGGAAATAAAAAATTTGGCTAAATATTGTGATTTAGACTCTGTTTTAAAGGTTTTAAAAGAAGAGAAAGTAATAAAAACAAAAACAACCCTTAAAAATATTGAGTTTTATCGGCCTAAACCTTCAAAAGAAAATCCAGAGGGCTATAGGGGCAGAATAGGGATTTTTGAGGTTTTACCTATCAGGGAGACAATTAAGGACTTAATTGTTAAACAGGCAACGACTTCTCAAATTCAGACCCAGGCCAAAAAAGAAGGTATGAGAACAATGACTGAAGATGGGTTTATCAAAGCAGCCCAGGGGATAACGAGTATAGAAGAGGTTCTAAGAGTTATTATGGAGTAAAATCAAAAATCAAGTTTTTTACTCTTAAACCCCGTTTTCAATTTTCAATTTTCAATGACCAATTTTCAATGAATTCTTAAATGTTTTAATTTTCAATTGATAATTAAAAAATTGAAAATTGATTGATAATTGAAAATTGATAATTGAAAATTTAGGCATTTATGCCTCGCTATTCTTACATTGCTAAAACCTTAGAGGGGGAGCCGCGTTCCGGCTTTTTGGAGGCAAAATCAGAACATGAGCTTGCCAGAGTCCTTCGCAAAGAAGGAAGTGTTTTGATTTCCGCCAATATAGAGGGAGAGATTTCTAAAAAGAAACAATTTGCTATCCGTCTTTTTTTTCTGGGCAAGGTTTCTTTGGTGGAAAAAATGATGTTTACCAGAAATCTTAGGGTAATGATTTCAGCCGGTGTTTCTTTACCCCGGGCCCTGCATCTTTTGGCTGAACAGACGAAAAATAAAAAATTTAGATTGGCTCTTTTAGACGTAGAAAAAGAAATTATCAGGGGTCAAGGATTTTCGGTCGGGCTTGCTAAATATCCAAATATTTTTCCGGAATTTTTCCAGAGTATGGTAAAGACAGGAGAAGAAGCCGGGACATTAGAAGAGATTTTAGAGGTCTTAAACCGCCAAATGGAAAAAGAGCAGGAGCTTAAATCAAAAGTTAAAGGCGCCTTGGTTTATCCGGCAGTTATTGTTTCAGCAATGGTTATTATCGGGATTTTAATGCTTGTTATTGTAATTCCTAAGCTTTCCCAGACCTTTGATGAATTAGAGGTTGAGCTTCCCCTTACCACCAGGATGATTATCGCTTTCGGTAATTTTTTAGCCAGATTCTGGTATACTCTTCCTTTAATTTTATTGCTCTTTTTTATTCTATTTAAAATTATTTCAAAAACAAAAACTGGAAAATCAATAATTGATTCATTGATTTTAAAAACCCCTATTGTTGGCCCGATTATTAAAAAAACCAACGCCAGCCATACGGTAAGAATTTTAAGTTCTTTGATTTCTTCAGGGGTTCCAATCGTAAGGTCTTTGGAGGTAGTTTCAGGAACTTTGGGGAATATTCATTATAAAGAGGCAATTTTAGAAGTAGCCAGAAAGGTGGAAAAAGGATCTAAATTGGCCGAGGTTTTAAAACCTTATCAAAATATTTATCCAATTCTTGTTATCCAAATGTTAGAAATAGGCGAGGAGACAGGCGAGACCTCGGTTATTTTGGAGAAATTGGCTGATTTTTTTGAAGAGGAAGTGGCTAATGCTACCAAAAATTTATCAGCCATTATTGAACCGGTTTTAATGATTATTATTGGAGCAGCAGTCGGCTTTTTCGCTATCTCAATGCTCCAGCCTATTTATGGCATGTTGCAGACATTATGAGGAAATTTTCAATTTTCAATTTTCAATTTTCAATTAACGAAAAGGGGATTACCTTAATTGAGGTTTTGGTCGGGACTTTTTTGGTTCTGCTTGTTTTTATGGGAATTTTCGGCGCTTATCAACTAGGAATAAAAGTGGTCGGTCAGAGCAAAAATAAAATTATTGCCACTGAAATCGCTAACGGAGAAATAGAAAAAATTAGAAATTTACCCTATCAATCAATTGGAGTAATCGGTAGCTTTCCCGACGGGGTCTTAGAGGGTTCTAAAATTATTACCAGAAATAATATTGATTTTATTGTTGAGACCAGAATGGACTATGTGATTGATCCGGCCGACGGAATCTCGCCGCCTGAAGATGGGTGCCCCAATGATTATAAGAGAGCGGAAGTTAAGGTTTCCTGGTCAGGTGTTTTGTCAGGGGACCTAAAGTTGGTAATCGATGTTGTTCCGCTCAACCTGTCTCAGGAGTGCGCCGAAACAGGCGGGATTTTCTTAGTCTCTGTTTTTGACGCCTATGGTTTAATGGTCCCCTCACCCTTAATTGAAATTAAGGAGCCCGAAACCGACGTTCTTATTAAAAATGCTACTCCTATTGAAGGCCGTCATTTTTTTAGCCTTCCGGCCGGCATTTATAAAATAGAGGTTTCCAAAACCGATTATAGTAGCGAGCGAACTTACGGCATTAATGAAATAGCCATTCCGCAAAAACCCCACCTCATTGTTTTAGAGGGCCAGTTGACGGAAAATAGTTTTTCCATTGATAAGTTAAGTTCTTTTTCAGTAGAGACATTATCTCCCTGGGGATTAGGTTATTTTTCCGATTCTTTTTTAAACGAGAATAAAATATCAGAATTATTGGAACTTGTTGTAAGCGGCGGCCAGGTCCAACTGGCTACTGATGATGTTGGGTATAAAGAGGCCGGTTTTTTGGCTTCCGTTGCCATTGCCCCGGACAATTTAATCATCTGGAAGGATTTTTCTTTTAATGACCTTGAAGAAGCAGAAACCCAAATTTCTTATAATGTTTTATATTTTGACGGAGAAAATTGGGTTTTAATTCCCGATACTGACTTATCAGGCAATTCCACTGGTTTTATGGTCTCACCAGTGGACCTATCAGGACTTGATGTTAATAATTATTCCCAATTAAAAGTTAAAGCTAATTTTTCTACCACTAATCCTGAAAAAACCCCTATTCTTTACGATTGGCAGGTTTCCTGGAAAAATAGCCAGGCAACCCCCATTGCCAATATTAGTTTTAATTTGCAAGGAGCAAAACTTATTGGCAAAGACGGGGACGAGCAGCCGGTTTATAAATATTCACAAAATCATACTACTGGAGGAGACGGCCGGACCAATATCCCTAATTTAGAATGGGATTCTTATACTTTTTTTATTAATCCGGCTATCGGCCTGAAGTTAGAAGATACTGAACCATCCCCTCAACCCATTGGCTTAAATCCTGAGACCTCTTTAACAGTTATCCTTTATCTGAAGGCCCAAAATTCCCTTTTAGTGGCTGTTCAGAACATTGAAACCGGAGAACCAATTTTTTCCGCCAACGTCAGGCTATATAACGATTCGGGCTTTGATATTGTTCAATATACCGATGAAAAAGGAGAGACCTACTTTATTCCCCTTGAAGCAGATACTTATACAATAGAGGTTCAGGCGTCTGGTTATTCAAATTATTCCAGCGCTGTTTCGGTTTCCGGAGACGAAACAAAAATAATTAATTTGGAGCAAATAGAGTAAAATTATGAGGGGGTTTACAATAATTGAAACTTTAGTTACCGTAGTTATTTTTGGTTTAATTATGGGACTAGTAGCTGGTTCTATCGCGGCTCTTTATAAAGCCCATGATTATACCTGGCAGCAGTCATTTGCCATTGATGAGGCCCGGCGAGGCATTAAAACAATGGTCAAAGAAATCAGAGAGGCCCGGCCGGGCGACAATGGTTCTTATCCCATTGAAAAAGCCGGAGACAAAGAATTTATTTTTTATTCAGATATTGACGGCGACGGAAAAGTGGAAAGAGTAAGATATTTTTTAGGCGCGGTTAATTCCGGAAATGAAATTAAAGAATGTCAGACATCAGTCAGGGGAGGAATCTGTAATGTTAATTTTTTTGATTTTTTAACCGGCACCATTATTTCGGCCCAGGCCAAGGTCTCAGTTGACGGCGATTTTGGGGCCGGCAATGAATATGCTGATGTTTATGCTGATGGGAATTATTTAGGAAGAATTTGTTCAAGCGGTTGTACTGATTGTCCGGCTACTTGGCAGGGAACCACTATTTTTGACGTCACCAATTTTGCCTCAGACGATTCTATTATTATTGAAGCCAGAGCATCATCAAGGGTTGACCCATTATGCCCCCATTCAATGAAATTAAAAGTTGAGTTTTCTTTTACCGAAGATATTAGTCATCTGACTCATCAATTTAAAAAAGGCGTGATAAAATCTAGCGGCGAGCCGGCCCAATATTTATCAGAAAACGAAGTAATTACGATTTTAACTTCTTATGTTAGAAACGTGCCGCCGATTTTTGAATATTTTAATGCTCAAGGCGATAAAATAGAGGAATATCCGGCTCGTTTGGTTGACACTAAATTAATGAAGGTTTTTTTGGCGGTTAATATTGATCCGAACAAACCGCCTTATGACTTTGAATTAGAATCCTATGTTCAACTCAGGAATCTTTAAAACATATAATAAAAAGGGCGCTATTATAACCTTGGTTTTGGTTTTTGGAATAGTTTTCGTCATTATGCTGACCGGGCTTTTGGGTTTTATTTTATTCCAACTGAAACACTCGGCTCAGCGCTTGGCCTGGAACCAATCGCTTAATATCGCAGAGGCTGGAATAAATTATTATCAGTGGTGTTTGAATAATAAGGTTGAAGAGGGTTGCCTGGTTGAAAAAGAGTATCAGGACCCGGCCGGTAACCCCCTGGGAAAATTTTCTCTCCAAATTGACGCCACTTTAAGTTGCGGTTTAACAACCTCCCGGGAAATTGTTTCTACGGGCTGGACTTATAAATTCCCCGAGGTTAAAAGAAAGATAATGGTTTTTTACGGTCGGGAATCAGTAGCCAAACATTCCTATATTTTGAACACTAATATCTGGATTGGCCCGGACCATGAAATCAGGGGCCCCTATCATTCCAATGGCGGCGTCAGAATGGATGGAGAAAATCAGTCAATTGTTTCTTCGGCTCAGGCCGAATGGATTTGCACCGCTTCTTTTGGTTGTAGTTCCTGTCCCACAAGCGCCGGCTGTCGTATTGAGAGTGCGAATTGTCTTTGCCCCGGGGTTTTCACCACTGCCAACGGAAACGAAGATTTATTTTCTTTCCCCGTTCCCTCTTTTGATTTTGCCGGCATCACCATTGATTTAGCCCAAATGAAAAATATTAGCCAGGCCTCGGGAATTTATTTACCTCCTTCTATAAATATTAATCCTAATGGTAAGGGCTATCATTTAATTTTCAAAGATAATGGCACAGTTGAAGCATGGCTCATTACCGGGCTTTCTTCAACCTATGCCTATTCTCTGGAAGAGGGCTGGCACTATGATTATTTCACTATTTCCTCGGAATATCTTTATAACACCTATACTATTCCTTCTGCTTGTTCGGTTATTTTTATTGAAGACAAGATCTGGCCAGAAGGGAGGGTTAAGGGCAAGGTGACTGTTGCTTCGGCTAATTTAATAGATTCAAATAAAGACACTGACGTGATTTTACAAAAAAATATTGATTATTCTTTAAAAGACGGCTCTGACGGTTTAACTTTAATCGGCCAGAGAAATATTTTAATCGGTCCTGATTCGCCGAATCAGATGGAGTTAAGAGGAATATTTATTGCCCAAAAAGGTCGTTTTTCCCGGAATCATTATCCTAATAATTTCAAGGAAAAACTGGAAATTTACGGCTCAATTATCAGTAATGGCCGGGTAGGCACTCAATGGGTTTCCGGCAGTCAAATCGTTTCCGGCTACTTAAAAAGAGAGAGTTATTTTGATTCAAAACTTATTTATAACCCGCCGCCATTCACCCCTTATGCTGAATACGATTTTAAAATTGTTGTCTGGGAAGAAATAGAGTAAAATATATATATGAGTTTTTTATCTTTAAAACCCGAAGTATTTGGACTGGATATTTCTGACTTATCTTTAAAAATCGCCAAACTTAAAAAGAAGGGAAGGTTTTTGGGTTTGGCTTCCTGGGGAGAAATAGAAATAAAGCCAGGCGTTGTTGAAGAAGGAGAAATAAAAAACGAGGAGGCCCTGGCTGAAAATATTAGAAAGTGTTTAGATAAAGTCAAGGGAGAAAAAATCAAAACAAAATACGTCGTGGCTTCTTTGCCGGAAAAAAAGGCCTTTTTACAGGTTATCCCTATGCCCAAAATGACTAAGGAAGAATTAGAAAAAGCCGTTCCTTTTGAAGCGGAGAATTATGTGCCTCTTCCCATAGAAGAGGTTTATCTGGATTTTCAAATTGTCCCGGCCTTCCATAATCATCTTGACCATTTTGATGTTTTAATCGCCGCTTTTCCCAAGAAAATTGTCAATTCTTATCTCTCTTGTTTTGAAAGGGCAGGATTAATTCCTTGGGCAATGGAAATTGAGTCGCAGGTAATCAGCCGGGCCTTGCTCAAACAAGAAATCAGCCCCTTCCCGATTTTTATAATTGATTTTGGCAGGAGTCGGAGCAGTTTTATTATTTTTTCCGGCCATTCTTTAAGATTCACCGCTTCAATTCCTATTTCTTCTCACAACTTGACCGAAATCATTTCCAGGGCCTTAAAGGTGGACTTAAAAGAAGCCGAAATATTGAAAATAAAACAGGGTTTATCTATCAGCGATCTTCAAATAGGAGGCAGAAAAAACAAAAAAAACATTAAAAAAATAGAGGTTTTTGAGGCGATGGTCCCGGTTCTAACTGATTTAGTTGAGCAGGTCGGGAAACATATTAATTATTATCAAACCCATGCCAGCCATGAACATCTGCCGCCTAATGGCAAGAGAATAGAGAAAATTATTCTTTGTGGCCGAGGAGCAAATCTTAAGGGCCTGCCTGATTTTATTTCTTCGGAACTTAAAATTTCAGCCGAATTGGCAAATCCCTGGATTAATATCTTGCCAGAGCCGTTAAGAGAAGTACCGGGATTGCCATTTGAAGATTCGCTTGGCTATACCACGGCATTGGGATTAGCCCTCCGAGGGATAATCAACGAATAACGAATATGTTGCGAATTTACGAATAATCGAATAGAATTCGTTTATTCGTAATGGATTCGTTATTCGCTGATTTATATGATTAACCTACTTCCGCCAGAACAAAAGGAAGAACTTTTACTGGAACAAAAAAAAAGAATCATAGTCATTCTCGGGATTTTAGTTTTATTTTTTCTTTTCTGTTTATTTTTATTTTCTTTTTTGGTAAAAATTTATTTACAGATTCAGGTTATTTCTCAAAAAGGATTTTTAAAAGAAGCCGAGAAGGGTTCTTTCCAGTTGGAAATTCAAGACCTAAGAAGAAAAATTGACTTAATTAATCAAGACATAACGAGATTAGAGCAGTTTTACAAAAATAGGATTTATTTTTCGGAAATTTTAGACAAAATTTCTCAGACCATTCCCCGGGGAGTCTATTTAACTAATTTTTCTGCCGCTGTTTCTTTTTTTGAGGGAGAGTCGTTGATTAAAATCTCTCTTTCTGGATTTGCCCCGACCAGAGAGATTTTACTTGAATTTAACAAGAAGCTTGAAGAACAAATTAATTTCAAAAATATTTCCTTCCCGGCCGCGAACTGGGTTAAACCCAGAGATATTAATTTTTTCGTTAATTTTGAATATAATCTATGACCAATAGAAGAAAAATAATCATACTTTTAACAATAATAGAAATCGTTGTTTTAATTTTTATTGGTTTTTTGATATTTCTTCAATTAAAAGGAGTTAAAAAGGTTTCTGAAGAATTGATTGGATTGAAAAGAGAGTTGATTTTATTTCAGGACGAGGCCGGAGAATTGGAGCGAGCCAAAGAAACTTACTGGAAATTAGAGCCGGGCTTAAAAGAAATTGCTCGTTTGTTTCCGGACCCGGGCATTCCCATTGGCTTAATAAGGTTTTGGGAGAACATCGCTGCCGAATCGGGACTTTTGATTGAGGTTTCCCCGATTTTTATTAAGTCGGTTGAAACCGATCCCTGGGAGTCAATGGGTTTTCAATTGGTCCTTGCCGGTTCTGTCGGGAATTTTTTAAGATTCCTTGAAAAAATAGAGGCCGGCTCTTATTTAACCGAGGTTCAGAGTTTAGTTATTTCTAAGCAGGAAAAAGAAACAGGGGGAAGCGGAGTCAGGGCTATTTTATTAGCAAAAATTTTCACGAAATAATGCGGGTAAAAATAAAAATAATAAAAAATTTTTCTTGGGGATTAGTTTTATTTATAGTCAAGTATGATTTTTTGGTTTGCCTGATTCTTTTTCTTTTATCTTTTCTTTTTAGCGGATTTTTATTTTATAAATACAGTATTTTAACCGATAAAATAGAGATTGAGGAAATAGACCAGTCATTTTTAATCAAAGAGCAAACTTATCAGGAAATTTTAAGAATTTGGCAAGATTATGAGCAAAAATTTCAGCAAGCCGGTTTGAAAGAATATCCTGATTTATTTCAACCAGCTCCCGCGTCATTGATTTTTGAGCCAGAATCAGAATTGACGGAATGATTTTTTTGGATATAATAATTTGTAAGAATTCACCGCGTTATT
>VGKE01000004.1 GCA_016867195.1 Candidatus Nealsoniibacteriota bacterium
AAGTTAGCAACTACCGAGAACTGTTCTCGGCAATATTGCCGAGAACAGTTCTCGGTTGGTTTTAGAATGTAAATAACGCGGTGAATTCTTACATATTATTATAACAAAAAATCGGATTCTATTTTAGTTGTTTTGGACAACAACCACGGCGCTTTAAATCCCAAAAAATAAACTATTTTAGTTGCTGTTTTGGAAAGAACAATCTTGGGAATAAAAAATTTTTTTATTTCTTTATGATATTTTAAAAAATCAGGAAAACTTTTTAAGAGAATTTCAGCCGCTATTAATCCCCAGACAACTCCCCCGCCCGACCAGGGCTTGGTTAAACCAGCAGCATCGCCGCAGAGAGTAATTAAGGGATTTGAAGGAATTATAAGTCCCTGAGGGATAATTCTTGCTTTTGCTCTAAGGAAATCAACTCCTTTAAAGGAACCGAGTTCCTTAATTGCTCCCTGTTCTATATTTTCTCCCCTTGGTATTTTCCAGGAGAAGCCATTTTTACAGGGCCAAACCTCTACATAATTAGAAATAGCGGAGAACTGTTCTCCGCCGTTTGGCGGAGAACAGTTCTCCGCTATTTTCTCTATATTTAAAGCGCCTAATCTATATTTTGGTTCTTTTAATCCTAAACCCCTTCTAATAAAAGAGTTAGCCCCGTCGCAACCAATTATTCTATCGTAGCCCTGAGGAAATCGAGAAATCTTTTGATTTAAAACAATTTTAACCCCTGCTTTTTTAGCCAGGTCGGCTAATAAATTATCCAATTCAAAATGGGATATTATAAAAAAGTCCTTAGAAAAATTTACCCTAACTGTTTTTTTGGGAAAATGCAGAAGAACAAAATTTATCTTATTTTTAACCAGCCCCTCTGAGGCTGGGATAAATTCAAAAATTTTTTTTGAAAAAAGACCAGAGCAAATATCTTGGCCAATTTTCTTTTTTTGTTCAAAAACAGTTACTTCCCGGCCTCTTTCTGACAACTTCCAGGCTAAATAAAGACCAACTGCTCCTGCTCCAATAATGGCTACCCTCATAATAATTTCCAATTTCCTTGGATCCAAAAGGGACTACCCGAAGGTTTGCTTTTCAATTTCCAATAATTTAACATTGGACGTTTGGCATTTGAAATTTTATTAGAAATTGGTAATTGGGAATTAGACATTTCAAATTGTATCGGCTCTTTATTTTGATATTTAGCCGTTATAAAGCCGGCGGCAAAAGAAAACAAAGAGATTAAAATAACGCCAATTATTAATACAATGTCTGCCTGATAATTTTTGACAAAATTTTTAATATTTGCTAACATAAAATATTATGGCAAAAACAAAAGCAACAGGCGCTACAAAATTAGGAAGGGATTCTCAGCCAAAATATCTTGGGATTAAACGCTCTGAGGGACAAATAGTAAAACCAGGGATGATAATTATTCGTCAGAGGGGAACAAAGTTTTGCCCGGGAAAAAACACAAAAAGAGGGTCTGACGATACTATTTACGCTGGAAAAACAGGGGTTGTTAAATTTACAACGAAAAGGAAAACAAAGTTTGATGGTTCTCAACGAATAATTAAAATCGTGAACGTTATTTAATGAACGTTATTTAACAGAAGCGCGGATGAACTCCTTAAACAATGGATGGGGCTGCAAGGGCCTTGATTTAAATTCGGGATGAAACTGAGTAGCGACAAAAAAAGGATGATTTTTAAGTTCAATTATTTCCACCAGGTCCCTTTCCGGATTAACTCCGGCGAACACTAAACCGTTTTCTTCTAAAATTTTCCGATAGTCGTTATTTAATTCATAACGATGGCGGTGTCGTTCAGACACTAATCGGCTTTTATAGGCCTGAAAACTGATAGTGCCGGGCTTTATTTTGCATTGATAAGAACCCAGTCGCATTGTCCCGCCATATCTTTTTTCTCTTAAAAGAGCTTTCTGTTCCGGCATAAAATTGATTACTAAGTTACCGGATTTGGAAAATTCAGACGAATGGGCTTTTTCAATTTTACAAACATTCCGGCTGAATTCAATAACTGCCAGCTGCATTCCCAAACAAAGTCCTAAAAACGGAATTTTGTTTTTCCGGCAAAATTCAATTGCTTTTATTTTTCCCTCTACTCCCCTACCCCCAAAACCTCCTGGAATAATAATGCCCTGATATTCTTTTAATTGGTCTAAGTTTTTTGGATTTTTTTCAAAAATTTCCGCATTAATCCATTCAATGATCGGTTTCCTTTTCCAAAAAAAAGCAGCGTGTTTTACCGCCTCAATAACCGAAATGTAAGAATCTGTCAAAATAAAGTCGCCGCTGCCGAAATATTTGCCAATAATGCCTATCTCTACTTTTTTTTGTGCCTTTTTAATCCCCCTGACAAAATTATCCCAGTCCTTCATATCTTTCTCTTTGCTTTTTAAGGAAAGTTTTTTTAAAATTCTGTCGCCGATATTATCTTTTTCAAAATTAATCGGTATTTCGTAAATACTTTCTACATTGGGAGCGGAAATTACATCCCCTTCCCCCATACTGCACATAAACTGGATTTTCTCTTTTCTTTTTTTATCCAATGGCACGACGGCCCGGCCTAAAATTATATCCGGATGAATACCAACTGAATTTAGGTTTCTAACAGCGTGTTGGGTCGGTTTGGTTTTAAGTTCAGTGCCGCCAGCGCTCAATGCCGGAATAAAACTGACTAAAACTAAAATAACGTCTTTTGGTTTTTTAAGTTTTAATAATCTTATCGTTTCCAAAAAGAGCAGATTTTCATATTCGCCAACCGTGCCGCCAATCTCAATTACGACCACCTCGGATTTTTCTTTTTTTGCCGCTTTATCTATTCGCTCAATAACTTCAAGAGGGATTCTGGGGACCACTTCTACCTGTTTTCCTTTATAATACATACTTCGCTCCTTATTTATGACAGAAAGGTAAACGCTGCCGGTGGTCATATAATTTGCTTGCGATAAACTACAACCTAAAAATCTTTCATAGTTTCCCATATCCTGGTCGCACTCTACTCCGTCGTCTAAAACAAAAACCTCACCGTGTTCGGTAGGATTCATTGTGCCGGCATCCACATTGACATAAGGATCAATTTTTATGGCAGTGACATTAAAACCCCGCGCCTGAATAATTTTTCCAATAGCAGCGGTAGCGACGCCCTTCCCCACTCCGGACATCACCCCTCCTGTTATAAAAATATACTTCCTCATTTTTCTTCACTTACGATAACTCTTATTTCCGCTTCTAAATTATGTTCAAACTTAATTTTTATAGGAAACTCGCCGAGTTCTTTTATTGGCTCAGACAATTCAATTTGTTTTTTATTAATCTCAAAGCCGAATTCTTTTAATTTTTCCGAGATTTTTTGTTCATTTACTTTTTCAAAAAGCTGTCCTTCTTCGCCAATTTTTACCGGAATAACAACTTCTAAGCCGTCAATTTTAGAAGCCAGGTCCTGAACTCTTTTTAATTCTTCCTCAATCTTATTTTTTTCAATTTCTTTCTGATTTTCTAACCATTTCAAAGATTCCCTGGTCGCCTTTTTAACCAACCCCCTAGGAAGCAAAAAATTCCTGGCATAGCCATCTTTAACGTCTTTTACCTCATGCTTTTTTCCAATATTTTCAATATCTTGTAAGAGAATTACACGCATAACTCTAAAAATTTCAAAATTATAAATTCCAAATTACAAATAAATTCTAAATTCCAATTTTCAAATGACCAAAACTTTATTTTATTTTGAATTTTGAATTTTGGTTATTGGGATTTCTTTGGAATTGGTGCTTTGAATTTGGAATTTCTTTTCTTTTTATATTTTAATCCATCTCTCTAATAATTTCAAGCGCTTTGTCTAATTGGGGGTCGCGTCCCTGTTCATAATCCTCGTCTGTTATCTCCACTTTAATATCCGGTTCCAAACCTTTTTCGGCAATAAGGTTGCCTTTGGGAGTCAACCATTTCCCTATTGTTATTTTTAAACTGGAGCCCTCTGTTAATCGTTCCAACTCCTGAACCGAACCCTTGCCAAAAGAAGTTTCTCCAATAAGTTTTATGCCACGATTTTCTTGAAGAGCCGAAGCCAAGATTTCTGAAGCAGAGGCGGTTCCCTGATTGATTAAAATAACCATTGGATAACCCAGAAATTTAGCATTCCCGTTTGCTTTATAAATCTTTTGTTCTTGTTTTCCGCCAAAGTCCTCAATAACTACAATGTCGCTTTTTTCTAAAAACCAGCCGGCAATATCTTGGGACCTTTGTAAATAACCGCCGGGATTACTCCTCAGGTCAAGAATTATTTTTTTAGCCGGGCTCTTTAAAATATCAATCGCCGCGTTGCTGAAGTCATAATTAATTTTTTCCGAAAAATGATAAAGTTTTATATAAGCAATGTCATCGTCTTTCAGTTCCCATTTAAAGGAAGGAATCTCAATAACGCCGCGTTTAATTTTGAAGTCCCTCGGGGTATCCCAGCCATCTCGGACAATCATTAAATTAACCTCTGTTCCTTTTGGTCCCCGGATAAGAGTTACTGCCTCTTCAATAGTAATATCAGCGGTTACCCTTTCGTCTATTTTAATAATTTTATCGCCCGGACGCAAGCCGGCTTTCTGAGCAGGCGTTCCTTCTAAAGGGGTAATAACCTGAAGTTGGCCTTCCCTAACGTCAATTTCAATTCCTATTCCTTCAAAACGACCGCTTACATCTTCTAAAAACATTTTTGTTTCCTCTGGTTTAAAAAATGTGGTATAGGGGTCACCTAGTGACCTGACCATTCCTGAAATCGCTCCGTAAATTAGATCCTGGGTTTTAATATTTTCCTGCTCAATATATTTTCTTTCAATTTTATGCCAGGCCTCCCAAAAAAGAGAAAAATCAAGTTCTTCGGGCGGACAAACAGGGCAAACAACACTGTTTCTTCCGAACCAAAAACCCGCTCCAAAAACTGCTAAAACAATCCCTATTAAAAAAACCTTTTTTGTTAAACTCATATTCTTCTCTTTATACCAAAAATCAAAAATCAAATCAAATACAAGGATAAGGCACGAGCCACCAGCCCGCGCCTTATTTTTTTTACCTCCAAAAAAGTAATTCTACGATCGTATAATTACTCTAAAATTATTAAATTAAACTATCTGAAAAAAACTTTTAATCCTTACCTATTAAACATTACTTCTTTGCGGTTTTTTGAAATTTTTGATTGATTTTTCCCCAATCTAAATTAGAAAAGAAACTCTCAATATAGCTCTTTCTATCTGAACCAAAGTCAATAAAGTAGGCGTGTTCATAGACATCTAAAACCAAAATCGGAGCCGCTCCCCAAATTCCATAAAGATTGTGAGCATCGGCGATATAATTTCTTAACCTCTCTTCATTAAAATCATAACCCAAAACAGCCCAGCCCCGCGAAGCCAAACCTAATGACTTAAATTCTTTCAGCCAGTTTTCAAATGAGCCGAAATTTTTGGCAATAACTTCTATAATTTCTCCTTCCGGGTTTCCGTCGCCGCCTAAGATATCAAAATAGGCCTCGTGCAAAATAATAGCGTTAGCGGTAAAGGTCTCCTCTATTTTTAATTCTCTAAATTCGGAAAAGCTGGCATTGGCCATCTCCCTATCTGCGGTTTCCAGATTCTCTTGAATCTCTTGCCATTTTTTAACATAACCCTGATATAATTTTTCCCAATGAATTTCTATTGTCTTTTGAGAAATTCCTCCTTTTAATTCTTTAAATGATAAATTTTTAATTTCTCCGTAATTTTTCATAGTCTATATTTTAGATTTTTTTGCGACCTTTGCCCCGTTTAGAGTTTATGAGTTTATTTTAAATTCTTCCCTTTCTTTGAATTCTTGTTTTTTGCCAATATGCCATTGCTGAACCGGCCTCAAATAACCGACTACCCTTGAATAAACCTCGCAGGCCTGGTAATTTTTTAATTCCCGACTTTTCGTAAAACAATCCTTACACTTAAAAAACAACATTTTTTCTCCCTCATTTTCATAAGATAACAAAACCCCGTTTTTTATTTCTTTATTTTCTATTACTATCTTTTTTTGGCAATCGTGGCATTTTTGCTCGACATTTTTTACAATATCCATAAAAATAAATTTGATAATTTTTAATTTTCCCGACCTTTAATTTTTGCTCTTTGATTATTTGACATTCCTGACAGATATCAAAAATATCATAAATATTATGGCATTCTTGACAGATAAAATGGGCGTGAGAAGACACATCTCCGTCAAAATGAGTTATGCCTCCAACCGAAATTGCCTTAACCTTGTCTTTGTTTTTTAAATTATTTAGAATCCTATAGACGGTTCCCTGACTTATTCTGGGCAATTTTTTTCTAACTTCTCTGAAAATCAATTCGGCCGAAGGATGGGTCTTAACCGATTTCAAATAATCCAAAATAATTTCTTTCTGACAGGTAATCCTTTCAATGCTCCCCCGGTTTTTATTATTAGTAATCATTATTATTTAAATTTTATTCTTAACAAAAAAACTTGTCAAGCCACCTTACCTGTGGAAAACTAATTAAAAAGTCAGATTTTGATTTTTCTCAAACGTAAAGAGTTGAGAACTACGGTTAAAGAACTTGCCGCCATCGCCACGGCTCCAATTACCGGATGCAACAATCCCAAAAAAGCTGCCGGAATGGCCACCGCGTTATAAAACCAAGCCCAGAAATAGTTTTGCTTTATTTTATTAAAAGTGGCTTTGGAAAGATTAATGGCGGTAATAATGCCGGAAATGTCGCCCCTGATTAAGATTATATCTCCGGATTCAATAGCCACATCAGTGCCCGTTCCTATGGCAATGCCGACATTGGCCGCGGCCAAAGCCGGACCGTCGTTGATGCCGTCGCCAACCATAGCCACCATGCCGTATTCCTGCTGCGCCCGTTGAACGGCCGCCACTTTCTGGTCGGGCATAACCTGAGCGTAAACCTCATTAATGCCAGCCTGCCTGGCTATGGCTTCAGCGGTTTTTTGATTATCTCCGGTCAGCATTATTGTTTTTAGTCCTCTTTTTTCAAATTCATTGATAACATCAGCCGCGCCCTCTTTTAAGGTGTCTGCCAGAGCGATTATTCCAATAATTTTTTTACCTGCCCCGTAGGGTGCTTGCTCTCCTATGGGGTCTGCGGCAACAATCATGGCTGTTTTTGCCTGTTCCTGCAATTCTTTCAATTTTTCTTCTATTTCTGCTTTCGCCTCACCAACCATTTCCGGCTTGCCCACCATCACTTCAGCGCCGTTAACAATACCCTTTACGCCCATTCCAATAACTGCTTCAAATGACTGGCACTCGTCTAATTTAACGTCCATCTCTTTCGCTTTATCAATAATGGCCCGACCCAACGGATGTTCGGAATTCTGCTCTACCGACGCCGCCAATTGTAGAACGGCGGAGGGTAGCCCTCCGCCAACTTCAACAATATCGGTGACACTTGGCTTTCCCTTGGTTAAAGTGCCGGTTTTATCAAGGATAATCGCTTTTACTTCTTTCATTGTTTGTATGGCTTCTCCCTTACGCAGCAAGACCCCTTTTTCCGCTCCTAAACCAGAACCGACCATCAAAGCAGTCGGTGTGGCCAATCCCAAGGCGCAAGGACAGGCAATGACTAAAACAGCCACTGCCGCCAATATGGCCAGGGAGATTACGGGCGCGGCGACATTTAACCATGGCAGATTAAAAAATTCTACAATCGGTATGTGGAAATTGGGGAAAAGTATCCAAGAAACAAAGGTGCCAATCGCCACCAAAATAACCGCCGGCACAAGGTAGCCCGTAACCCTGTCGGCAAACTCCTGAATTGGAATTCTGCTGCCCTGACATTCTTCAACTAATTTTATAATCTGGGAAAGAAATGTTTCTTTGCCGATTTTTGTCGCTTGAACCTTCAAAACGCCCTGCTGGTTGATTGTTGAACCAATGACCGCGTCCCCTTTTTTCTTACCCACTGGCATTGATTCTCCCGTAGCCATTGATTCGTCAACATGGCTTTCCCCCTCAATTACCAGTCCGTCGGTCGGAATTTTCTCGCCTGGCCTGACAATCATCACATCGCCAACCTTCAACTCCTCTACGGCAATTTCTTTTTCCTGGCCGTCTATAATAATTTTTGCTTTTTTCGCCCCAAGCTCTAAAAGCCGCTTAATCGCCTGGGAGGCCCGGCCTCTTGCTTTTGCTTCCAGATATCTGCCGATTAAATGAAATGTTAAAATAGATATGGCCATTTCCACAAAAGTGGTTACCGGGAAAAAAAACTGAAGAAAACTCAAAAGATAAGGCGGCAAAGAACCCAGCATCACCAGAGTGTCCATATTGGCGCTAAAATGCTTTGCCGCAATAAAAGCGGACTTGTGAGTGTTATAGCCGACAAAGAAAATTACCGGTAAACCAAGAATTAAGGTAATGTAAAAAAAATAAGGCACGGTCCGAATAAACATATCAACCATCATCAAAGACATCATCGGAACCCAAAACCAAAGTGCCGTAATCATTCTTTTTTTTGCCTGCGCCATTTCCTTTTCTTCAATGTCTTTAAGTTCTTCTTTTTCGGGAAACGCTTTATAATCCCCGACCGCGGAAACAGCTTCTATAACTTCTCCATCTTTTACATCTCCTTCTAGATAAAGCTTTTTGGCGGCAAAATTCACTTTTGCCGACTTCGCTCCAGGCAATCTCAAAACCGCTTTTTCAATATTTCTGGCGCAGGAAGCGCAATGCATTCCCAAAATTTTAAAAATCTTTTTTTCCATATTTTAAAAATTTACAATTAAACGATTCTTAATTGTTAAATTTAAATTATTGGGCAGGTGCCTACTTCTGATTTACACCTTTCATAATGTTCTCCAGGTGTTATCAGCTAAATCTTTTATTTTTATAACAACACTATCCCCCTCTACGGTGTTTGGTAAATATCCTGGCCAACAACCGCCAGGAGTTTTGTTTTCCGTTCCAAGTCCAGAAATGGGATATTTGTTTCCGCAATTATTACAAACCATATAATCCCCTTCTTGGCGGTATCCCTTGCCACTGTAATAACAAACATCGCAAGCATCAAAAGCTGTTTTTATGTTTCCGTCCTCAGTTTTAACCGTAAAGAATTTTATTTCCTTTCCGTCTAAATCATATTCATACCATTTAGCCTGGTCTATTACTTCGGACAAAGGTATCTGTATAAAATCTTCTGAATCAATTTGTCCTGATTGAAAAAAGCCAAACCCTCTGGTTAGAAAAACAGCGATCAGTAACGCTAAACAAAAAAATATAATTAGAATTTTGATATTTTTCACAGAACTTATTGTTTTTTTATCTTCTGCAGCCGCAACCACAACCCTTGCTTGATCCTGCG
Source organism: Candidatus Nealsoniibacteriota bacterium (assembly GCA_016867195.1). Taxonomy (GTDB): domain Bacteria; phylum Patescibacteriota; class Minisyncoccia; order Minisyncoccales; family GWA2-38-27; genus VGKE01. The sequence goes on from VGKE01000004.1 coordinate 9,364, forward strand.
CAATCTATGGCGCAATTGCCGGCTAATGACTGGTTCTCCCTGGGATTATTTATAGTTTGCTCAGCAACGTTTTCTTGCTGCTCGTTCGTAACTGTGGCTTTGTAGGTGTCAAAAACATCTAAAGCAAGTATATTTTCTTTGGATGTCTTTTCGTATTCATAGCTGATATCAAATAAATTTGGAAATCTATATCCAACACTTCCTACTCCGCTAATTTTTTTAAGTTCTCCTGTTATTAAAGAAGCGTGCCCTGGGCAAGGAATATCAACTTTTATGCTTAAAAGGTTTTCTCCTTCTTTTATTTTGATATTTCCTTCTTTTTGGAAAGCATTTGATATGGCTGCAGTAAAACTTGTCCCAGCATCAATATTTGCCACAATCGGAAAAATAAGCATAAATAGAATAAGATTGATGCCGATAGTTGTTCCATAAAGAGTTAAAAGATATTTCCACTTTCTCTTAATTCCTTTTGGCGCAAATTCAAATTCCCAACTTCCATCTTTTTTGCTTAAACTTATGAACCCTTGTTTTTTAAAGTAAAAAACAGCTGAAATTGTAGCAAAAATAAAAGAAATCAATATTAAAATATGGAAAAAATAACGACTAAGAAGGAGTGGTTTAAAAATAGCTGTGGCTGTGGTAACCCCTAAAACTGAAAAAATAATAAATCCTATACATCCTATATGGGGCACTAAGCCATAGATAATTCCTGAAAAAATCCCTTTTTTATTTGCCTTATTTTTTTGAGCGTCTTGATTATTTTTGTTTTTATCGCAGCAATTCATAATTTTTATTTATCCCGTTAAAAATTAAAAAATGTTTAACACCAAAACATAGAAAAATTTCTAATGAGATTTGTTATCAGAATTTTTAAAAAGCTCTAAAAGTTCTTTCATTTTTCTCTCTCTTTCTGCTTTGTTTTTACCTTTGATTGCTTCTGTCACGCAAGTATTTAAATGATTTTCTAAAATTATTTCGTCAACCTTTTTTAAGGCAGAATATACTGCTTTGTTTTGCATAATAATATCAATACAATATTTTTCTTGTTCAATCATTTTTTTAATCCCCTGCAAATGTCCAATAATATAATTGACCCTGTTTATGGCTTGTTTTTTTAAATCTTTTTTCATAGAAATATTTCCGGAAATATTTTAGTAATACCCACCCTAGGGGGGTTATTATCCATATTACCCATTCAACAAACTGTGTCAAGGGGATAACTATTTGTGATGGTTAAATAAAAAAGTCAAGACTAAGAAAAACAAAGCTACCAGGACAATGACTCCGCCCGGGGCCATATTAAAGTAGTAAGCCAGGACAAGGCCGGAGAATACGGAAACTAAGGACAGTGAAACAGCCAGA
>VGKE01000005.1 GCA_016867195.1 Candidatus Nealsoniibacteriota bacterium
TGACATACGTTTTCCACTCTCTAAACCAGACTTTCCTATGGAGAGTGGTGCCGACAATATCTCCTAATTTAGCGGCCTTGATCCAGAAAGAGAATTCACCGCTGTCTGAAATAATCACCGGCCTTCCGTCAAGCGATTTTACCAGATTTATTTCTTCTCTTAAAAATTCCTTATCCGACCAGGGACATTCTCCAAAAGGAAAAAACGCTTCATTCTCCACCTGCCAAGCCCAAACAGAGACCCGGTCTCTGTATCTTAAAACAATATTTTCAATTAGTTCTGAAATATTTTCCTGTTGCTCTTCTTTGCTTAAATTATTTGCCCAATCCGGCAAATGACACTCTGGCCAACGGCCGGTTTTCATTCCGATTACCAAAATAATTTTGGCATCTCTTTTTTCCGCTTCCTTTATCTGCCAATCCAGATCCTCAAAAAAATATTCGTCCCTGACCGGCTCAATTAAATCCCAGTGGGTTATTAATTTTATATTTTTTGCCTCTAAATCGTCAAGTAAAGTTAAGTAAACCTCTTTCCAATCAAGACCGAAGTTTTCAGTATGTTTTTGGGAAAAATTTACTCCCCAGAAAATTTTTTCCGCTTCTGGCGACTTTCCGATAAAAAAGAAAGCGAATACAAGTAAGAAAAATATCAAAATAAATATTAAAATATAAAGCATAATTTTTATAATCATATTGCCAGTAGAGCCAATCCTCCGCAGATGAGAGTAATGGCAATTATTTTTTGTAAAATAGTTTCCCGGGATATTTCCTCTTTCAATGCCCCGGGAAACTTAATGGACAAAGCCACGGCGAGAATAAAAAGAAAAGCATATTGACTTCCCTGCAAAGCGTTAACAAGGGGCACATAAACTAAAGGAACCAGGGCAATTGCCCAGTTCTGGAGAATAGTGGCTCCAGCGGCAACTGTTTGATTGGAAAGAAAAATTACTGCTGTTCTTTTTGAAGGCCTTTCTTTTCTCGCGCCGCTCCCGCTTTTAAATAAGGGGCGCGGGACAAATTTTTTAAAAATTTCTCTTCTAATTTCCGGGAAGAAGATAAAAAAACAAAACGCCATTAAAAAACCGCCTATACTTCTCCAGATGAAACCATTCCAGAACGGCTGGACCAGATAAACGTATTTAATTAAAACAAAAGATAGAGAGAACAAAAAAGCGGTTAAAGCAGAAAATTTTAAGCCCTTAAGATTGGTTAATTTTTCTTTTTTAAAATTTACCAGAACACTGCCTAAAACCAATAAGACAAAGGCCATCAACGCCTTGAAAGATAAAACCTCCCCATCTGAAGCAGAAAGATATACCAAACCGAAAGTGAATAAAGGGGTTAATCCGCCGATAGCCGGCACCACTCTTGAGGGCTCAAAAATTTGAAGGGTTTTATAAAACCAGAAAAGTCCGTAAATAAAAACAGCCCCGGCCAACAGGCCTAAAATAATTTCTGTTTTTCCCGGCACATAAAAACCGACGAATGGGGCCAGAATCAAAACCAAAATCCCCAGAGCCCCAACGTAAAAAACATAAATTCTTGGGTCGGGAATGGCTCTGACCAAAAGATATTTATCCACCAGAAAAACAACGGCTAAAATAAAATAAGCGGAAATGGCAACTATTAACCAGTTCATTTTTTTAGGGAATTAGTGTACTTCGCTAAAAAATACGTCTTTTAATTCTTTTTTTACTCTTTCTTTTATTTCTTTGTCTTCGGAATATTTTAAAAATAACTTAAAAATTCTAAACCACATTTTCGGGTCTGTCCCAAACTTGCTTTTTAGAATTCCTCCGCATCTCTTTAGGTGAGGAATTTTTACTTCTTTTACAATAAAACCATTTTTTATTGCCTTAATATTTATTTCTGTTTCTATCTCAAAGGTTTTGCTTTTCAGGTTTAATTTATCCCAGTCCTTTCTTCTGATTGCCCGAAAACCGGCCAAAGGATCAGAAGCCTGAAAGTTAATTAAATAAAAGGGTGGGACAAAAAAAATACGATAAAATTTAAAAAGCGTTCTCATCATTGGATAATCCTCTTTAAAGGCCTTGACGCTTCTACAGCCTAAAACAAGGTTGGCTTTTTTTAATTTTTTTAAAAGTTTGGGAATATATCCGCCCGGGTCAGTGCCGTCGCCATCCATAAAAACCAGGACATCTCCTTTGCTTTTTTTTGCCGCTTCTCTCATCTGCCGACCCTTGCCTTTTCTTGATTTTATCACTCTCACTCCCAAATTTTGAGCAATAATGGGAGTATAATCAGTAGAAGCGTCTACCACTATTACTTCTGATTTCTTTCTTATTTCTTCGGGAATGGAACAAATTGTTTTAGCAATACCCTCTTCTTCATTTAACGTTGAAATAATAATACTAATCATAAAAAATTCTCTTAACGGAGTGAAATTATCTCCTTAATATTATAGGTCCCTGATTTTTCCGCTTCAATAAAACCCTGCATAGCTGCTTCAGCCAAACGGCCGCTCTCCAAATAATCAAAAAGCCAATGAGCGGCGTATTTCGGATTTTCCTGGTCCACACCGGCGCCTAAAGATAAAAGCCATTTTCGATTAAAGTCCTCCTGCGAGCCCAGACTCGGCGTCATAATAATTGGAAGGCCTAATCCGCAATAAAAGGAAAGCTCCGAAGGTTTCGTCCATAAAATATCGGTTGTTTTTAATTTTTGATTAAACCGGGTAAAATAATCATTTATGTTATCGTTAAAAATAACTTCCGCCCCCTTCACTTTTTTCTCAAAATAATATTTAACGTCTTTTCTAATTCCCACTGCCAAAATAATTTTAATTTCGCGATTGGCGATTTTATTTTTAAGCGCTTCAATGATTTTTAATCCAATTTCTTTTTGGGCCCCGGCCCCGCCAATGGAAAACATAATTGTTAAAATATGATTTGATTTCTCGGGCAACTCTCCCAATATCTCTTTAATCAAAATTCTATATTTTGAAAAATATTCTTTTTTAGGGTCTAAATTCAAAAGCCGGTTTTTCAGAGCGTCTCTTAAATCAATCCCGGGTAAAGGGTAACCGGTTAAAAAAATATTTTCTTCTTTTACTCCATAAAGTTCTAAGCGGTTTACTGTCCAGGAATTGGGAGCGAAATATTTTATCCGGCTCTTCTTCGGCTCCAAAGAAACCCAACTCCGAGAAATGTCAGCGTCGCAAATCACGCAGAAAATCTCTCCGGGGTAATCAAAAAACTCAGCCATAAAAGCCGGGGTAAAAAAGGTGGTAATCAAAGGAAGGGAATTTTGCTTTAGTTTTGAAATCAAATCCCTGCCCCAGCCTCTTTTAATTAAAGAAAAAATTTTCTTCAGGCCAAAGGTCGGTCTGGATAAATCGCGGCGGGGATAAAAGCTGGGTATTTTCTGAAATTTATCATAAAAAGAAAAAACGCCTTCTCCGACAAGAGGAATCTTCTTGAATTTTGAAACAGCCTCGTAAAACCTTCTCGCTGTTTCCCAAATTTTTCTGTCTTTTTTAGGAATTCCCGGATAGTCATTGGCGTTGATAACCTTTCCCCGGGGAGCTATGTCTTTTAAGGGCTCAGCCGTCCGCTGATGACCATAACCCATATTCACCGCCACTACCCAGGCCTTTCCATAATTATCCATATTAACTTCATTATACTCTAATATCTCCAAAAAGAAAAAGGAACCAGATTGAGGTTCTTTTCTCAATAATTCAAAAATTTTAATCTTTCTCTTTTTTTAAGCCAATAGACAAACGGGGCTAAAAATAAATAAAAAACAAATATCCAGAGCCAATGGATGTTTTCGATGGTTTTAACGGCCCAGGGAGCGGAAAAAAAATCCACTACTTTTGCAACATAAGTTAATAAAAACCAACAAGGGAAAAACAAAAGCCAGCCCAGGGGTGGCCAGATTAATCCGGCTAAGCCAAAAATAAACCCAAAAACCATAATCAGGGAAACAATGGGCAAGACCAAAACATTGGTTAAAGGCGCGACTAAAGAAATCTGACCGAAATTATAAATTAGAATCGGAAGGGTAAAAAGATAAGCGGAAAAAGTCATTGATAAAATACTTCTTAAATTTAAAAATTTCTCCTCGGGCAGGAAACGCAACCATCTTCCGAAAAAAGAAGATAGAGAGATAATCCCTCCGGCCGCTAAAAAAGAAAGTTGAAAACCAATGTCCCAAATTAACAAGGGATTGATAATCAACATTATTCCGGCTGATATCACAATTGACCGGGAACTTACGGATTTTCTGCCAATTTTTTGACCCAAAAGAAAAATCCCGGCCATCATTCCGGCTCTGATCGAAGAAACCTGGAAACCGGTTAAAGCAATAAACAAAAAAATAAAAATAAGAGAGATATAAAATGCTTGACCTCGCCAAAAACCCAATCCGATTAATAAAGACATTAAAATGCCGGAAAGTAAAACAATGTGAAGTCCGGAAACCGCGGTAATGTGCCTCAAGCCAGCGATGTTTAGCTTTTCTTTCAGCCGGGCAGACATCCTGTTTTTATCTCCTAAAATCATTGAACCTAAAATCTCGCTTTGAGGCGGCGATAAAAAACCATAAATTCCCTGCCTCAACCTGTCTTTAAAGTCCAAAATTTTAGCATAAACCCCCATGCCAAAATTTTTGTACGAGGTCCGACCTCGTACAAAAACTTCTATTTGAGGATAATAAATTACAGAATAAATTCCCTTGTTTTCCAAGAAGTCCTTATAGTCAAACCCCTCAAAAATAAGAGGGGTCTGGAGTTTGCCGGTAATCTTTAATTCGTCTCCGTATTTGTATTCCGGATAACGGGCAGTGGTTGCTAAAATCCTCGTCGAGGTCCGACCTCCGCTGGTCAGCGGAGGTCGGACCTCCGTTGTCTTTATGGTCAATTTTGTGCTTTTTTCTCTTATATCCGGTTCTTTAATAATTGTCCCGATAAGAGTAACTTTCTCTTCCAAATCATTATATTGTTTCAATTCATTGTTTCTGATTCTTGATTCCGCTATTTGGTAGCGCCAGGCAATTAAAATCAAAAAAATAAAACAAAGACAAAAATAAATTATTCTTGACCTACTCATCTTAGCTGGCAGATTTCAAAAAAAGGAGAGATTGATTTTTGGATTTTTAATAAATAATTTTGAGAATATGGCTTGATTTTCTCAAATTTCGGGTTCAAGGTTTTTTCCGGTCGGAAATTTTGGAGATAATATCTCTTTGCCCCGGAAATCCATCTAGCGATTTCTAAAACGTCTTTCTTGTCTAAAAGAGTCGGGGCCACGGTGCTTCTAAATTCGTAATCCACCCTATTTTCTTTTAAAAGAGAAACACTTCTTTCAATATGTCTTAAATCCGCCCTTCCTCCGGTTATTTCTTTATACTTTTCTTTTGAGGCCTTAATGTCCATAGCAACATAATCAACCAATCTTTGAGCAATCAAATATCTCAACATCTCGGGAAAAGAACCGTTGGTGTCAATTTTGACTAAATAGCCGAGTTTTTTTGCTTTTTTTATAAACCCTAACAATCCTTTATTAAGGCAGGGCTCTCCTCCGGTAATAACAACGCCTTCTAATAAATTTTTTCTTTCTTTCAGAAATTTAAAAATTTCTCTTTCTGAAATTAAAGGATGTTTTTTTATTTCTTGGGCTAAAACGATTTCACGATTATAGCAAAAAGGACAGCGAAAATTGCAGCCGGCTAAAAAAACTACGCAAGCCAACTTGCCGGGATAATCAATAAAAGTAAATTTTTGTAGTCCGCCTATTAACATTAAATTCAAAACTCCGCTTTTACCAATAAAGCGTTAATCTCTTTTGTTTTAAAAGGAGTGTTTAAGCGCTGGGCTTAACAGCGGCTAAAACCTGCTTTAAAGCAACTATCAAACCAGCGGCGGAAACAAAAGCCAGGAAGTTTTCCAGAATTGAAATCACGGTCGGAGTCAAATTCCCAAGCCGCAAACCAGACAATCCAATTACCATTAAAGCTATCACTCCTATTAAAAACGGGGTGCTTTCTCTTTCCTGGATATTCAAAAATCCAACAATTAAACCCAGGACAAAAAGAATAATCGCCAAAGAAGGCACTTCGGTAAAACCGGCTAAGACCGCTAAAATTATACCAATAATTAAGGCCCAACGTCCAATAGTGGTTAAATTCATATTTTTTAAAATAAATATAATAGGCAAGCGACCTTTATGATTCTTGCCTTAGTTTATATTCTTTTCTTTCTTTAAATTCTTGCTGTTTACCAATATGCCATTGTTGAACCGGTCTCAAATAACCCACCACTCTGGAATAAACCTCGCAGGGCTGCTTAATGGTGCATTTCGGACAATGAAAATGCTCTCCGGCTATATAGCCGTGATGGGGACAAATCGAAAAAGTCGGAGTTAAGGTAATATAAGGAAGGTGGAAATTCTCAAAAACCTTTTTAACCAAGTTTTTAGTCGTTTGAATATCTGAAATCTTTTCTCCCAAAAAGAGGTGTAAAACCGTACCGCCGGTATATTTGCATTGCAATTCGTCCTGGAGCTTTAGGGCCTCAAAAATATCGTCAGTATAATTAACCGGTAATTGAGAAGAATTGGTATAATAGGGTCTTTCTTTTGTCCCGGCCGTAATAATGTCGGGATATTTCTCTTTATCTTTAGCGCAAAGTTTAAAAGAGCATCCTTCGGCCGGAGTGGCTTCTAAATTATAGATATTATTGGTTTCTTTCTGATATTTTACCAATCTTTCCCTCATAAATTCCAAAATCTCTAAGGCAAATTTTCTTCCTCTTTTTGAGGCAATATTTTCTCCGATAAAATTCAAAAGGGTTTCATTCATACCCACCAAACCAATGGTTGAAAAATGATTAGCATAATAAGCCCCTCTCATTTTCTTTATTCCTGAGAGATAAAACTTAGAATAAGGGTAAAGTCCTTTTCCAATCAAATTCTCAATCGCTTTTCTTTTTACCTCCAAACCCTCTTTTGCCAAATCCATCACTTTTGCCAATCTTTCAAAAAATTCCTTTTTGGTTTTTGATAAATAACCGAGGCGAGGCAAATTAATTGTTAGCACGCTTACGCTTCCGGTTAAGGCGCCGCTGCCAAACAAACCTCCTCCGCCCCGGTTGTAAAGCTCGGTCAAATCCAATCTCAATCTACAACACATACTTTTTACATCCTCCGGCTTCATACTGGAATTAACATAATTTGCAAAATAGTTTATCCCATATTTTGCCGACGCCTCAAAAATTCCATCAAAAGCCGGCTCATCCCAGGGAAAATCCTTGGTAATGTTTATGGTCGGAATTGGGAAAGAAAAAGTTCGACCATTCCTGTCGCCCTCAAGCATTGCTTCATAAAATGCCTTATCAAAAATTTTTATTTCTTCCCCAAAATCTTCGTAGGTTTCTTTTTGGCCCTGGCCGCCGATAATTACCGGCTGTTTAGCAAAAACCGAGGAGGGCTTAAGGTCCAGGGTCAAATTTGAGAAAGGACACTGGAACCCTACTCTCGTCGGCGTAGCCATATTAAAGAGAAACTCTTGAAGAGATTGTTTGACCTGCTGATAGTTTAAATTATCATAACGAATAAAGGGGGCTAACAGGGTATCAAAATTAGAAAAACTTACTGCCCCGGCTACTTCGCCGGCCAAAGTGAAAATAAAATTTACCACCTGTCCCAAAGCCGTCCTGAAATGTTTGGGTGGTTTTGATTCCATTTTTCCAGTAACTCCTCTAAATCCCTTTAATAAAAAATCGTATAGGTCCCAACCAGAACAATATACGCCTAAAGTATCTAATTTATCCAGGTATAAATCCCCGGACTCATGAGCCTCTCTGATTTCTTTGGGATAAATTTTATTAAGCCAGTATTTTTTAATAACATGAGAAACTGTGTAATGATTTAATCCCTGTAAAGAAAAGGCCATATTGGCGTTTTCTTGAACCTCCCAATCAAGTTTTTCCAAATATTGATCAACCCCTTCCACGGCTTCTTCGGTCAGGGCTGACGCCTCCCTGATTCTTCTCCTTTGTTCACGATAGAGGATATAGGCTTTGGCCGTTTCTACCAATCCCTCTAAAATTAAAACCTCTTCAACAATATCTTGAATTTGTTCAACTTGAGGAATTTCTTCTTTCTTGAAACGGCGATTTAATAACTGGACAACCTTATTGGAAAGTCGCCTTGATTTTTGACCGTCACCCTGGTTTGTGGCGGTGATTGCTTTAAAAATCGCCTCAGTAATTTTTGTCTGGTTAAAATCAACAATCGCTCCATCTCTTTTTTTTACTTTAGTAATTTTATTTTCCATAAAAAAATCAAAAGATTACTCTATTTTAACCGATAAAAAAAGCGGGTCAAGCCCGCCTTTCTGTGGATAACCCTTTCTTTTTAAAAACCGGTGGCGACGACAGTGACTTTGATTTCACCCTTAGGTAATTTTTCGTCCTGAATGGCGCCAAAAATAATTTTTGCCTCTGGAGAAGCCTCCTGGGTGATAATTTTGGCTATCTCATCAACTTCGGTTAAACTAATATCTTTTCCGCCGGAAACGTTAAATAAAACCCCTTTTGCCCCCTTACAGGAAATGCCTAAGAGAGGAGAACTGAGCGCTTTTTTAGCCGCCTCTTTCGCTCTTTCCGGGCCCTTTGCTCTTCCTATTCCAAAAAGAGCCAGGCCAGAATCCTTCATAATTGCTTTAACATCGGCGAAACTAATATTAATTATTCCCGGCAGAATAATCAAATCAGAAATTCCCTGAACCGCCTGTCTTAAAATCTCATCGCAAATCCAGAAAGCGCTTAAAACCGTTGTTTCAGGGCTTAAGGTTGAAACCAATTTATCATTAGAAATAGCAATTAAGGTGTCAACTTTTTCTTTAAGTTTATCCTGACTGTTTCCGGCAATTTCCATTCTTTGCCCCCCCTCGAAAGAAAAGGGCTTGGTAACTATTGCTAAGGTTAAAGCGCCTGTTTTTTTGGCAATCTCGGCCACAACCGGACTTGCCCCGCTTCCGCAACCTCCGCCAAGTCCGCAAGTAATAAAAACCATATCCGAGCCCTTCAGGACCTCTTGAATTTCTTCTTTTTGTTCTTCAAC
>VGKE01000006.1 GCA_016867195.1 Candidatus Nealsoniibacteriota bacterium
ATCCTTGGGCTTGGGACGCTCTTGATAGAATGCATCCACTAATCTGTAGTCCACCGCTTCAAGTCCTCTGCGAAACTCAATCAAGGAGCAGTTCTCGGTCGGCTCGATGACCAGATATCCGCTCGAGCGCTTTCTGCGCTCCCTCCCTTCTTTGGGTGTTTCCCGTTCCGCACGCCTCATCACCCCCCTTGGAATAGCGTCCGAATTAGAACAACTGAACTGGACCACAATCAATCGAACAGAACTATCCAATCTAACCATACTACACCGTCCCTTCTTTAAATATTACAAAGAACATTTGTGTATTTTACAGATTTTTATTATAACAAATCTATTAATTTTGTCAAATCAATCCTACGCCAAGACTCGAAGAGTTGCCCGAAGGTATTGCTTCCTCGCCTTCGGCTCGTCCCAATTCAGGGACCAGACTCTCGCTACAGCGAAAACAGTTTAAATAAATAAAGACGCTCTTGTGGCGTCTTAATTTAGCTATGTGCCCCCACCAGGACTCGAACCTAGAACCACTGGCTTAAAAGGCCATTGCTCTACCAATTGAGCTATGAGGGCCCTATTTTAATTTTAAACATTCTTTTCCTTTTTTGCTACTATAAAGAAAATAAACCCAAAACATATTGTTTTTATATTCCTTCTTCTTTTAGTTGTTCTAATAATTCTTTTTGTTTTCTGGTTAATTTTTTGGGCGTTTTTATTATTAATTCTACGTATAAATTTCCCTGGCCGTAACTGGTGAAATGGGGAATCCCCTTACCGGAAACCCTTAAAACCCTTCCTGATTCTGTGCCAACCGGTATTTTTAGAAGGAGTTTAGACCCCTCTAAAGTTGGGACTTCAATTTCGTCTCCTAAGGCGGCTTGAGAAAAAGAAATTTCCCGTAAAATCAATAAATCATCGCCCTGTCTTTGAAAAAGAGGATGTTTTTTTACCAAAACTCTTACATATAAATCGCCTGGTTTTCCTCCTTTTTTTCCAGCCTCGCCTTTGCCGGTAACCTTTATCAATTGATTTGTGTCAACTCCGGCTGGAATAAAAATTTCAATATCTTCTTCTCCTTTAACTCTCCCCTGCCCCCTGCAAACATTACAAACCTTTTCTGGTCTTTGACCCTCGCCCCCGCACTCCGGACAAATGGTCCAACGGGTAAAAGAGCCCAAAAAAGTTCTTTTTACTTGCTGGACTTCGCCTGTCCCCCGGCAGGAAAAACACTCGTTTATGGGAGTACCCGGTTCAGCTCCTTTCCCCTGACAACGGGAACAAGTAATAATTTTATATAAAGTAATTTTTTTCTTTATTTCTTTCAGGGTTGCTTCTAAAGGAATTTCAATGTCAATTTTAATGTCTTTACCTCTTTTAATTTCCTGCCTTCTCCTTGTTTTGTCTCTGCCAAAACCGAAAAAATCCTCAAACATTTCGCCCAAATCACCAAAATCAAAGTCCGTATTTACTCCTTCGCCATGGGGCTGACCCCAGGCCCAGGTAAAGTCAAAGCCAGGACCAGGACCAGGACCTTGGCCGCCCTCAAAGACAGAACCAAATTTATCATACTGCTCTCTTTTTTCTTTATTAGAAAGAATTTGATAGGCCTCGTTTATCTCTTTGAATTTTTTCTCGTCGCCTCCTTTATCAGGATGATATTTATGAGCCAATTTGTGAAAGGCCCGCTTTACTTCGTCCTGGGAGGCCTCGCGTGAGATGCCTAAAATTTGGTAGTAATCCTTCATAAAATCAACGAATAGCGAATATGTTACGAATTTACGAAATCAACGAATAACGAATATGTTGCGAATTTACGAATAATTCATAATTCGTTATATTCGTAATGGATTCGTTATTCGCTGATTTTTTATTTTTCTTTATACTCTCCTTCTTCCGCTTCCTTGTTTTTTTCTTTTTTTTCCTCTTTCGGTTTTTCTTCTTTTTTTTCCTGGGCTGCTTTATATAATTCCGCTCCAACCTTCTGAATTATTTGAGAAAGTTCATTGGTTTTTGTTTTAATGTCTTCTATATTATCACTCTCTTTAACTTTTTTCAAGGCATCAATTTTTTCTTCAACTTCTTTTTTTATCCCGGTGATAGCCGGATTATCCCCGGCCTCCTTGAGCGTTTTCTCGCAGGTATAGACCAAATTATCGGCTAAATTCCGGGCTTCAATCAAGTCCTTTCTTTTTCTATCCTCTTCGGCATTAACCTCTGCTTCTTTTTTCATTTTTTCTATTTCTTCTTTTGACAAACCAATTGAACCCTCAATTTTAATTGATTGTGATTTTCCCGTTGCTTTGTCTTTGGCAGTAACTGTTAAAATTCCATTGGCATCAACATCAAAAATAACTTCAATTTGAGGTATCCCCCGGGGAGATGGCGGAACACCGTCCAAAATAAACCGGCCAATTGAACGATTATCAATTGCCATTGGCCTCTCTCCTTGCAAGACATTAATTTCTACAGATGTTTGGTTGTCGGCGGCTGTGGAAAATACCTGGGTTTTTGATGTGGGAATGGTGGTATTTTTAGAAATCATTACCGTGCTTACGCTTCCCAATGTTTCAATTCCCAAAGAAAGCGGCAAAACATCCAAAAGCAAAACGCTTTTTATATCGCCTTCCGGAGCCCTTCCTTCTTTTTTCGCCCGTAAAATTTCTGCCTCAATCGCCGCTCCTATCGCCACTACTTCTTCAGGGTTTATTGATTTATTCGGCTCTTTATCAAAAAAATCTTTGATCGCTGTCCGAATAGCTGGAATCATAGTTGTCCCGCCGACCAAGACAATTTCTTCAATATCTTTTTTGTTTAATTTCGCTTCTTTTAAAGTTTCTTCCATTTTTTTAATTGATTTTTCAACCAAATCTCTGGTCATATTCTCAAATTGAGCCCGGCTTAATTTATAAAGTAAATGTTTGGGCCCCGAAGCGTCAGAAGTAATAAAAGGAAGATTAATTTCTGTTTCTAGAACGCTTGACAATTCAATCTTGGCCTTTTCAGTCGCTTCCTTTAAGCGCTGTAAAGCCAGGGTGTCTTTTGATAAATCAATACCCTGTTCTTTTTTAAATTGTTCGACCAGCCAGTTAATAATTCTTTGGTCAAAATCGCGACCGCCTAAATGAGGTTCGCCTCCGGTGGCAACCACCTCAACTGTATCAGAAGTAGTGGTTAAAATAGAAACATCAAAAGTACCTCCGCCAAAATCATAAACTACAATTTGCTGGTCTGTTTTTTTAGTTAAACCGTAAGCAAGAGCGGCGGCAGTCGGCTCGTTAATAATTCTCAAAACGTTAAATCCGGCAATCTCGCCAGCTGATTTTGTTGTTTTTCTTTGAGAGTCGTCAAAGTTAGCCGGACAGGTAATAACAACATCGTTTATTTTTTCTCCTAATTTTTCTTCAGCGTCTATTTTTAATTTTTGTAAAATCATTGCTGAAATTTCAATCGGGGTGCGCCATTTTTCACCCATCTTTATCTCAACTTCACCGTCTTTTCTTTCTCTTGTTTCATAAGATAAAAGTTTTAACTCTCTTTGAACTTCTGGGTCAGAGAATCTTCGACCAATGAATCTTTTAACCGAGTGAATGGTATTTTTGGGATTGGTAATTGCCTGTCTTTCGGCTAAAATTCCCACCAACCTTTCTCCGTTTTTTGATAAAGCCACGATTGAGGGCACTAAAACAGAGCCCTCTCGACTTTCAAGACACTTTGGCTCTCCCTGAACAACAGAAGCCATCTTGGAAATTGTCGTTCCAAGATCTATGCCTAATATTTTTGCCATAAAAAATTAAAGCACCAAATTCCAAGCACCAAATCCCAAATAAGTTCTAAGTTTGGAATTTGGAATTTTGGATTTGGGATTTTTATTTTACAACCTTTACTTTGGCGGGTCTTAATAATCTGCCATTTATTTTATATCCTTTTTGGATTTCTTCAACTATCATGCCCCTGGAACCAGGTTCTTTAAATTGCAGGGACCCGGTCTCTGCAATTTCTTCTACTACTTCATGAAAATTAGGGTCAAACCTCTCCCCTACTGTCTTAACTTCATCTACCCCCTGACTTTTTAGAAAACCTTCTAGTTGTTTTTTAATCTGTAAAATTCCCCTGACATTATCATCTTTTTTAAAATTTTCTGGTAGTTTTTTTTCTGCCAGATTAAAATTATCCAGAATTGGCAGAATTTTCAAAATAAATCCTTCGCTAACATATTTTAACAGTCCGCCGGTTCTCTCTATCTCTTCTTTTTTATAATTCAAAAAATCCGCCCGTTCTCTTTTCCAGTTTTCCAAATATTCCTGTCTTTGTTTTTGACAATCCTCTAATTGTTTCTTAGTGTCTTTTTCAGGGTTTTTCATTGAAGTATTTTCTTTAAAGAATTAATTAAATTAATATTTTTATTATAATCCATTCTCCTGGGACCTAAAAGAGCCAATAGCCCCCGCTCTTTATCTGGAAAAATTACCTGGGAAATTAGTAAACTAAAATCCCCGGAATTTAGAATTGATTTTTCTTTGCCAATGAATATTCTTGCCCGGGAGAAATCCTCTTGTCCAATCAGGTCCTTAATGTGTTGTTCAAAATTTTCCACTGTTTTAATAAAATCATCAACAAAATCAATTTCTTTAAATTCCGGATTCTGGAAAACTTCTCTCCAACCGTTTTTCCAGAGAAAATCTTTTTCAAAGAAATAAATTAAAGTTAAGGTAGAGGACGCTAAAGCCAATGTTTTGGTAATTTTTTCCGTAAACCCAAAAATATCCCGAGATTCTTTCTTAATTTCTTCCCAATCATTAAAGAATAATTCTTTTTCAAGGTCTAATAAATTATCAATAAAAAAGCGATAGGCCTTGTTGGTCGGGGTCCTGCCGGCTGAGGTGTGGGGCTGCTCAAGATATCCTAATCCAGTTAATTGCTGCATTTCATTTCTAATAGTTGCGGCGCAAATTCCTAATTTGTGTTTTTTCTCCAAGAGCACAGAACCAATTGGTTTGGCTGTTTCAATATAGTCCTGAATCAAATTATTCAATATTTTTTCTTGTCTTTCAGTTATCCCCATATATAATCCCATTTTAGAAATTTATCACTCCTCTGTCAAGAGTGCCATTTACTCAATAAAAAAACCATAGTGTTTTTATTGAGTAAATGGAGATATTTTATACAACTATTGCCCTAAAATCTACAATCATTGTCTTAAAATCTGCAACTATTGTCCTAAAATCTTTGACAGGGTAAAATATCTTAATGAGCAATAAAGTCACTAATTTAATAGCTTTTATTTTGTTGGCTGTAATGGCCGGAACCGCAATTTTCAGTATGAAAAATGATTCGCTTACTTTTGATGAATTGGCTCATATTCCGGCCGGTTATTCTTATTTAACAAAAATGGATTATAGAATCAATCCCGAACATCCTCCTTTAATAAAAGACATTCCTGCTTTGCCCTTGCTTTTTCTTGGCCTTAATTTTCCAGATAATAGCCCTTCCTGGATTCAAGAAGAGGCTCCCCCTTGGTGGTTTCAGTTTAATCTTGGCGATGAATTTCTTTATTCTTCGGGAAACAACCCGGAACAGATTATTTTTTGGTCTCGTTTAGCAATGCTCGGTTTGCTTATCTTTACCGGTTGGTTTCTTTTTTATTGGGCAAAAAAAATAGGAGGCAATTTCGTTGCCCTGGGAACGCTTTCCCTTTTTGCCTTTTCCCCCACTTTCTTGGCCCATGGACGACTTGTTAACACCGATGTGGGGGCTGTTTTCGGCGCTCTAATCGCAATTTTTTTCTGGTTAAAATTTTTAGAAAATCCAACCAAGCCCAATATATTTCTGGCCGGAATTGCCTTTGGTATTGCAATGGTTTTAAAATTTTCTTTAATTCTTCTTATTCCCTTTTTTGTGATTATTACTATTATTTATCCTATTCTTAAAAATAAAAATTGGAAGTCAATTATTATTTATGCCGGCAAGGCCTTTCTTGCCGCTTTGATAGGATTAATATTCATCATTTGGCCGATTTATCAATTTCATATTTGGAATTATCCTCCGGAACAACAACTAAGGGATACTATTGCTGATATATCCGGCCATCCCCTTCCTTTGTTAAGAGATATTAATCTCTGGATGGCTCAACGGGAAATATTTCGTCCTTTTGCTCAATATATGAGAGGTGTTTTAATGGCTTCTCAACGTACTATGTGGGGGAACACTACTTTTTTTAAGGGAGAAATTTCTGCTGACAGTTGGCTGGGATATTTTCCCCTTCTTTATCTTTTGAAAATTCCTCTGGCTTTTCATTTTTTTACCATTTTTGTTTTAATTGGCGGGGCCTGGAGGTTTTGGCAAATTTTAAAAAATAAATCCTTTTTTGTGATTATGCGCAAAAATTTTATTTTACTTGCCTTCTGTTTTTGGATTGCAATTTATTGGGCAGCCGCTCTTATGGGAAATCTTAATATCGGTCTGCGCCACCTGCTTCCGGCTTTCCCTTTTATTTACATTTTAGTGATGTCGGGGATGGTCTGGTCGCTTTCCGGCTTAAATAAAATTTCTCCAAAATTAAAAAAAATAGCCGTATCTTTTGTCTTCCTTCTCTTTATTTGGTATATTTATTCTTCAATTCTGATTTTCCCCCATTATCTTTCTTATTATAACGAATTGGCTGGAGGACCTAAACAGGGTTATAAAATAGCGGTTGACTCCAATTATGATTGGGGTCAGGATTTTTATCGATTGCTCTCATTTATAGAAAAAAATGAAATTGAAAAAATTTATATTGATTATTTTGGCGGCGCCAACGAAGAATATTACTTAAAAGAAAAATACGTCCCCTGGCGGGGATTAAGAGATCCTGATGAATTGCCAAAAGGAAGTTATCTCGCCGTTTCGGCAACTCAATTACAAGGAGGAAGAGCTGAGCCCGTTTTCGGTTTTGACCAGCCGTCTGGTTATTATCGCTGGCTTGATAAATACCAACCAGTTGCCAGAGCGGGCAATTCAATCTTCATCTATTATATAGATTAACAAAAGTGTTAAACATCGGATGTTTAACACTTTCAGTTTCACTTCAAATTTTGGGGAAAATATAGATTTTATCAAATCTTAAGTCAATATATTCAAGATTTTTTCTTCTTTCGGAAGGAATTTTTTCTTTTAAAATAATTTCAAGTTTTTCTATCTGCCACTCTATTTCTCTCTGGGGATTAAAATAAATTTCCCAATCCTCCGAAGTTCTGACATTAAATCTTTTTTCAGAAATAATTAGAAGCTCCTTTAGGGGAATTGCTATCCGGGAATTGATTTTTAAAATACTCTCCATTTCCTCTCTGTTAACAACCTGTTTCCTTAATTCCAAAATATCTTGTTCTGATTTTTTAATTTTTAGCATTGTTTTATTGGAAAGATTATTTTTAACGGGTTCAAAAATCACCCCCTCCTTATCAATAAAAAAACAATTTTCACTCTGTTCGTTTTCGGCGCAAAAAACGGCAACCGGCTTTCTTTCTTCAATTTGAGCCGCCAGGACGCTGGGAAATTTTCTCTCCACCGTCACCATGGCAACCTGGGGCATTTTTTCTAAAACCGTCTCTTTTATGCTTTCTAAATCAGCCAGAAAAATACTTTTTGAATTAAAAAAAATTATTTTTTTATCAATCTGTTCAAAAATGGCGCTTTTTAGTTCCTCAATCGGAATATTTGCGTTCCCGGAAATTTTAATCTCTTTTACCTGAAATACGGGCGAAAAAAATAAAAAATAAAAACCGCTTGCCAAAATAACGCCAGATAAAAATCCGAACCCAAAAAATTTCTTAGAATGTTTTCTTCGCCTGTATTTTTTTAATTTTTTTGCTTTGTATCTATATTTCCTCACAATCCCCTTTTGGTTTTTCTTAATTTTTCAAAAAAATAAGTTAGCCAATATTTTTTAGAAAGTGGCAGGTCCTGGGCTTTAAGATACTCTTTTTTATAACCGCCGAAACCCATCTTAAATAAGGTTAACCCGGACCAAGGATGTTTTTTGTTACTTTCTAGCGCTATCCCCCAAAAATTATAAAATTTACAATTTCTTTTTTTCGCTTCTTTAATTACTTCCCATTGTAAAAGATAAGAAACAGGGATTTTATTATATTTTGCCAGAGACGCGCCATGATGATAAAATCCAATCCCCTGCCAGTAGATTATAATGCTCGAGGATACAACTTCTCCTTTATGCTTTCCCAGAAAAAGCAAGATTTGATTATCTGGCAAAAAAGAAAAAAATTGATTTTGAAGATAACTTAAAGAAAACGGAACAAAACGATGACGTTTCACCGTCTCTTGATAAATCCTGTTAAACAATTCCAGGTCCTTAATATCTTGACTTTGAATAATTTCAATGTCTTTGTTTTTTTCCGCTTGCTTGATTAAATAACGAGTGGTTTTGCGCATACCCCTTAAAAGTTCTTCTTCGTTCGGCAAAAGAGATAATTCCCACGTTGTTTCGGCGTGCATATGGATTGGGGCGTTAATAAACCCTAAATCCTTAAAGATTTTAATATTTTCTTCATCTTTAACCCAGTTCGGAGCAATCCTAACAAAACTCGCTTTTTCCCGCACAGCTATTTCTTTTAGCTCTATTAATAAAGTATTTAGAATTTGGAATTTGTTTGGAATTTGGAATTTGGAATTTATAATATTTGGTCCGTGAGGGATAAACAAGAAAGTCCCGCGTCTTGCCCTTATCTTAATAATCAAAATAATAGCAACCAACTGCTCATTATCGTAAATCCCCAATCTCCAAATCTTATTCCCTTCCCTTTTTTGAAACTCCCCCCAATTCCAAGAGTTTAAAAATGTCTTCTCCTCGCATTGTCCCGAAAATCCCTCCCAAACCTCTTTGTTATTTATTTCCTTTATATCCATATTTTTA
>VGKE01000007.1 GCA_016867195.1 Candidatus Nealsoniibacteriota bacterium
CCTCTTTGTTTACGATGGGTAAGACCCATCTTAATCTTTCTTCCTTGGTTGTCTTAGGCATTTTTGTACACATACCGGGATATTACTACCTCGGCAGAAAACCGCCATATGTCCGTGTACATTACCAATCAATCTTGACAAAAAAATTAGATGTGATAGAATTATTTTAGTTGTTAAGAAGGCAATCAAACAACCAACTACCAGATAACCGACTAATAGAATGAAAGGGGTAAGAAATGAAGTGGGAAGATGTTACAGAAAAAAACGGGGTTGCGGTCGCCTGGGCAAATCCAGACAAAGCAGCTGAGATTGCCGAGGCAATGCCGTGGTTGGCAATTAAGATTGCCGAGGCAGTGCCGGACCGGGCAGCTGAGATTGCTGAAGCAGTGCCGGACCGGGCAGCTGAGATTGCTGAAGCAGTGCCGGACCGGGCAGCTGAGATTGCCAAGGAAGTGCCGAGTTTGGCAGCTAAGATTGCCAAGGAAGTGCTGAGTTTGGCAGCTGAGATTGCTGAAGCAGTGCCGGACCGGGCAGTTGAGATTGCCGAGGCAGTGCCGGACCGGGCAGCTGATATTGCCGAGGCAATGCCGTGGTTGGCAATTAAGATTGCCAGGGCAGTACCGAACCGGGCAGAGGAAATTCGTTCATTATTCCGACTGGAATAGCGCCAGGCACAGGCCTCAAAAAGGCAAGGAGCAGCCAAACGGCTGCTCCATTTTTTTATTTCAAATCTTTTTTGGTGGAGGGCGACCCTCCCACAAAATTTCTAATTTCTAATTAAGTTTTTGTTTTCTATTTTCCATATTAGCTGTATTTATGGGCAACTGATGACGCTATGCAAGAGTAGGGCTTAATGGCCGGCTCAAAGCCGTTTCCTCTTATTAGACCGGTCAGTTCTTTTATCATATCTTTTGTGGCTCCGTTCTCCCCTATGTCTGCGTGAATATATTCAAATTGATAATTAAAACCACTGCCTATTTTCTTTTCAATTTTTTCTCTTAAAAAAAGAGCCAGGTCGCAAGACAACAAAACCTCTTGCAAAATTCTGTTTCTCCAATTAACAAACCTTTTGTTAAAATCAGCCGGATACTTTGTTTTCTTTAAAAAATATCTTCCGCCTTCGCCTTTTCTTAAAACAGCCACTGCTACTGGAAAATTGGGCTCTAAACCAGAAGAAGAATCGCATCCAACTATAATCTCATAAAACATATCCGGCTTTTCTTTGATATAGTCAAAAATCTCTTCAATCACCCTGTCTGAAGATAAATTTCCCTTGGTGGGACTAAAAAACTTGTCATTTAAAAATTCATTACTAAATTCATTGCTCATATTACTTTTTATACCAAATAAAAACCGAAAAATCAACTTGCATGTTGGCTTTCAGTTTAAATGTCGTAAGTTAGTGGGGTCAGACTCGGGTCCTGGTAACTTTTACCAGATCTCGGTAATTTTTGCCGATAAACCATCCCTGTGTAAAATTCGTGCGATCGCACGAATTTTACACACACCTAATTTATAATTATGGGATAAATTTTAATCTGGAAAGTGGCGACCGTCAATTGGGGTCGTCAATTGGGGCCAGACCCGGGTCAGACTCCAATAGACCTTATTCAACTGATTTTATTATTTTTGAAAATTCCTCGGCGTCCAAAGATGCTCCGCCGACAAGCAGTCCCCGGAAACCGGCTTCTCTGATATAGCCGGCTGCGTTTTTGCTGTTAACGCTGCCGCCATAAAGTATTCTTATATCTTCGGCAATTGAAGAACCGTAAAGCCCGAAAATAATTTTTCTAATGACCAGACCCATTTTTTGAGCCTCTTCAACATCGCAGGCCTTACCCGTTCCAATTGCCCAGACCGGCTCATAGGCGATACAGATTCTTGAAGATTGAAACTTGAAACTTGAAACATTTTTAATTCCTTCTTCAATTTGCTTCTTCAAAACATTTTCGGTCTCTCCCCTATCTCTCTGTTTCTGGGTTTCTCCAATACAGAAAATAGGGATTAAATTTGCCTCAATAGCCGCTTTTAATTTTTTATTTACTGTTTCATCGGTTTCGCCAAAATACCGCCGTCTTTCTGAATGACCGATAATCACATATTGGCAACCAATATCTTTAAGCATTAGCGCTGAAATTTCTCCAGTATAAGCGCCGCTTTCTTCCCAAAAACAATCCTGCGAGCCAAAGCGAAATCCACCGAAGCCCTTGGCGAAAGCGGAAGCTCCTAAAATCGGTAAATAAACAAATGGCGGGCAAATTACTACTTCGGCTTTTTTTATTTTTTTAATCCCAATTTTAACTGAATCAAAAAGTCGCTTGGCTTCTTGTTTTTTCTGAGGATTCATTTTCCAATTCGCTACGATTAATGGTTTCATAGATTGCAGAGGGCAAGACGAGTAGGGCGCGGCGGAGCAATAAAATTATTGCTTACGTAAATAGTCGGCTGCTCTTTCCGGTTCAATGATGGAGATTTCCATTCTGGTGCCGATTTCAAAACCGGCCCAGGTTGATGTCTTGGGCAGAATCGTCCAGTGCCAATGATAATAATCATGATTCTGACCATCGCAAGGCGCGCTGTGGAGATAAAAATTATAGGCCGGGTCGTTTAAACCCTTATAAATCTTATTCAGGGCTATCTGGAACGCCTCGGATAAATTCCATTTCAACTCTTCCCCGGCTAATTCAAAATGAGCAAAATGTTTTTTGGGCGAAATAATGGTTTGAAAAGCGGTCTTGGAGGCAAAAGGACAAATTGCCAGGAAATCCCTGTTTTCAAAAATAATTCTTTTTTTTATCTTTCTTTCCCATTTGTTCATCTGACAATAAATACATTCTTTACTTTCTTTATGAAAAGCCCGGGAACGGGAAAGGGCTTCTTGAAGGTCAATATCAATTAAAGGAGTGGTGATTATTTGAGAATGAGGATGAGCGATTGAAGCGCCGGCTTCTTTACCGTGATTGTGAAAAATTGAAATATGGTTGACGAATTTCTTTTTCATTAAAGCCGAATATCTCTGCTGATACACATCAAAAACCTCTTTTACCTGCTCTACGGAAAATTGAGCCATTTGTTTTTTATGGTCCCGGGTAATAACCACTTCATGAAAACCAACCGCGTTCATTTTTTTATATAACTTCCCCTCAATTTGCTCGTTTAAATTAGGATGAGGGAGAAAGGCTGGAAATTTATTTGGCACTACCACGGTGGTCCAATTTTCCGGTATTTTATTTTCTTCAAGAGGAATCTGGCTGCCGTTAAAAAAAACTAAAGTCGGCCTTTCCGGTCTTTTTTTAATATTACAAAAAGGACAATCCTTCCGGGAAACCTCTTCGGCAACCCTCTGCTCCTTCTTAAAGGCCTCTGGTCTTTTTGCCCGACCAGTGGCGATAACAACCCAGTCCTGGGAGACCAAATCTAAGCGGAGCTCCGAAGGAAACTTAAGTTTTGAGATTTTTAAGGTTTTTTTCAGTAATCTCTGCATAAAATTTCCAATTTTCCCCCGCCCTTTTGCAAAAGAGCGGGGTTCAATCAATTTTCAATGATTCAATTATCAACTTAACGTGTTTGAAAATTTGAAAATTGATAATTCATTGATAATTGAAAATTGATAATTGATAATTATTCTTACTCGTATTTACGAGCAAGAAGATTCCATCTTATTTTTAATAAATCAATCCCCATCCTGACCATTCCTTTAAATTTCACCTTACTCTCCGGGTCATTGACCCAAACAATTGGGACTTCTTTAATTTTATAGCCGGACTTTCTGGCGATTATTAAAAATTCCGGATCAAAAGCCCATCTGTCTATTCTGCATTTTGGCAAAATATCTTGAGCAGCTTCGGCAGTAAGGGCTTTGAACCCGCACTGAGTATCCCAAATTCCCCAAAGTCCGACAATTGCCTGGACCATCAGATTAAAAACATTTCCCAATATTATTCTATGTCCGGACTGGGGATTAGCAATTAGGGCTCCTTTAATATCCCGAGAACCAATTAAAAGATTATAGCCCTTTTGAAAATAAGGTAATAATTTTTCTATCTGGCCAATAGAGGTTGAATTATCAGCGTCGGTAAAAAGCCGGTACTTGCCTTTTGCTTCCAACAAGCCCTGTCTAACAACAAAACCCTTGCCGCGATTCTCTTTATTATCAATTAACCTCAAATTCTTAATTATAGGAAATAATTCTTTAACAACATTGGCCGTTCTATCTTTTGACCCATCGTTAACAACGATAATTTCATACTCATAAGTTTGCTTCCGCAGATATTTATCAATCTCAATCAGGGTATTTGATAACCGCTTCTCTTCATTATAGGCCGGAATAATAACCGATAAAAACATTTTACTATATTTTACCCTATTGGAAATTTTAAATCAATATTAAGGGAGCAGGAAAATAAAAACCCCCTTGGCGTTATCCTTAAACTACTTCCGTGCCCAGGGGGGTTATGCTCAAAATCTTATTGTCAACGTTCCATTCTTAATTTATCATACCCTGAACTATCTGTCAAGACCAAATAACCGGTTTGGGTGACGGCGATAGTATGCTCAAAGTGAGCGCAAAGAGAGTTGTCTTTGGTTTGAAAACCATAATTATCTTTGGCCTGGTTTAAGCGCCAGTCCCCTATTGTTACCATTGGCTCCAAACAAAAAGTCATACCTTCTTGGAGTTTAGCTCCTGTTTTTTTCTTCCCATAATTGGGGATTTTGGGGTCTTCGTGAAGTTCTTTGCCAATTCCGTGGCCGCAGAGGTCGCGCACAACTCCATATCCCTGATCTTCAATGTATCTTTGAATTGTCTCGCCAATATCGCCGAATGTATTGCCTGGCCGAACTTTTTTAATGCCTCTTTTTAAGGCCTTTTTTGTTATTCTAATCAATCTCTGGGCTTCCGCTGAAATTTTGCCAACCGGAACCGTAATTGCCATATCAGCATGAAATCCCTTGAAAAAGATGCCTAAATCAAGAGAAATAATATCTCCTTGCTTTAATTTCCTTTCAGACGGGATACAATGGACAAGCTCCTCGTTAATTGAAGCGCAGAGAGCAGCCGGGAATCCTTCATACCCCTTAAAAGACGGTTTTCCGCCATATTTCAAAATAAGGTCTTCAGCGACCTTATTTAACTCAGCGGTGGCAACCCCCGGCCCAACCCTTTTCTCTAATTCTTTCATAATTCTTGCCAGAATCTCGCCACCCTCTCTCATTATCTCAATCTCTTGTTTTGTTTTAATTGAAATCATTTCCCTGCTTTTAAAATGGCTTGAAAAACAGCGGCAACAGATTGCTCGCCATTAATTTTCTTAATTTCTATTTTTTCTTTTTCAAAGATTTTAAATATCGGAACCGTTCGGTTTTTATACTCTTCCAGGCGAACCTTAATTGTTTCCGGGTCGTCCAAACCCTTTCTTCTGATTAATTTTGAACCATCTAAAGGACAATTTTTAAGTTTTTCTGTTTCTTCAGTATACAAAATCGGATGGCGCATTAATTCGCAAATTCTCCGGTGGGAATTTCGGAAAATCGTTTCTTTGGGGCTAATCTCAATAAGGAAAACTTTGATATTTTCTTTTCCGTAAAGTTCCTTTAGTAAGGGTATTATTTTTTCTGCCTCATAGACTGTTCTCGGCGAACCAGCCATAAGTAAATTTTTTCCCTCCTTAACCAATTGCTGAATATTCTTTTTTACCATTTCAACAACAAAAAGCGGGCTGCATAATTTACCTGTAAGCCATAATTCTTTCTCTTTTGATATTTCAAACTTTTCTCCTTCTGTTTCAATAAATTTCTGGGAGGGGTTATTGAATTCTCTTTCTAAAATTTTGGATGTTTCAAGATAGTATAAACCGAGTTTATCAGATAAAAGCTCGGCCTGGATGCCTTTGCCCGCCCCCGGAGGACCGAAGAGTATAATCACCCGTTTATTTTTGAATTTTGAATTTTCATTTTGCATTTTGATCTTTGAATTTAATTAAAATGTTTCATAGTCGCGCATTTGCAGTTGGGCGTTTATCTGACGCATTGTTTCCAGAACAACTGAAACCACAATCAATAAAGAAGTTCCTCCAACCAAAAAACTGAAAACCGTCACCCCGGTCGCCCCGCCGACAATTGACGGCATTACGGCAATTGAGCCGAGAAACAAAGCGCCGAGCAATAAAACCCGATTCAGAATATAATGAATAAATTTCGTTGTTGACTCTCCGGGCCTAATCCCGGGGATAAAGCCGCCCATTTTTTGAAGGTTTTGAGAGATTGTTTTTGGATTAAAGGTCACTGCTGTATAAAAATAAGTAAAAAGAACAACGAGTAAAAAATATAAAATTCCGTTTATCCAGGGACTCTGGAGAAAAACAGTTACGGTTTTGGCCGCCTGACCAATCCAGCCCCCTGAACCGACAAAAAATCCAACAATCATTGAGGGAAAAAGCAAAACTGAGAGAGCAAAAATTATAGGAATAACGCCAGCCGGATTCATGTTCATAGGCAAATAAGTGGAAACTCCGCCATATACCTTTGTCCCCCTAACTCTTTTTGCGTAAGAAATCGGGATATTTCTTCTCGCCTCAGTAATTAAAACCACGGCGGCAATAATAAGTAAAGACATTCCCAGGAAAATAACATAAGATGGAATTCGGGCCGGATCCCAGGTAATAAGAATCTGTTTAATATTGCTGGGGAAATCGGAAATAATTCCGGCGAAAATCAAAAGAGACACGCCATTGCCGATTCCCTTTTCAGAAATTAATTCACCCAACCACATCAAAAATACGGTTCCGGCCGTAATAGTTAAAAGCGAAATTAGAAGATGAAAAAGCGAAAGGGGCGGCGAAATCACCGGATCCGGCGGTCTCTGTAATAAAATTATCATAGCATAACCCTGAACCAGAGCTAAAGGAACCGTCAATATCCTGCCATATTGTTCAAATTTACGACGACCGGCCTCACCTTCTTCTTTATACATCTTCTCTAATTGAGGAAAAATCATTGTTAAAAGCTGCAGCATAATAACTGCGGTGATATAAGGGCCTAATCCCAGCATTATAATAGAAAATCGGTCCAGAGCTCCGCCGGTTAGAACATTAAGAAGACCGAACATTTGAAATCTTTCAAAAAATCTTCTTAAATTCTCGGGCTCCATTCCGGGCATAGGAACGTTTGCCATCAATCTAAAAAGCGCCAAGACCAAAAGAACAAACAAAATCTTTTTACGTAGGTCTTTTATCTTAAAAATTTGGATGATTTTTTGGTACCACATAAACGCTACCGCTAAAATAAAAGATAAAATATAAAAAATAAAATATTTTTAATTTTTAATATGTGTTTTTTATTTTTTATTTTTGATTTTTTATCTTACATGACCGCCGGCTTTTTTTATTTTCTCTTTCGCTGATTTTGAAATCAAACAATCTTCGATATTTATGGCTTTAGTTATTTCTCCTTTCCCTAAAATTTTCACTTTTGGCATCCTGCCTTTTATTTTACTAATTATCTTCTTTTCAAGCAACGTTTCAGGGGTAATTTTCTCGTCTGGTTTAAACTTACTCTCCAGGACTTCCAAATTCACAATCGTTGTTTTTGACTCTTGCCTCCTTTTTTTTGATTTAAGTTTATAGCCCTTTAATTTCGGGTATTTTTTTATTAGCTCTCGAATGATCGGAGCAAATTTCCGCCCGGCTCTGGATTTTTGCCCTTTAATTCCCCGTCCAGAATAAGTCCCTCTTTTGCCGCCCCTTCCTATTCTTTTTCTCTTTTTTAATTTATGATTTGGCTTTAATTCGTGTAATTGCATAGCATTTAAAACTTGAAATTCAAAGCACGAAATTCAATTAGAATTTCGGATTTTCAAGGCCTGAAGGGCCTTGATGGTGGCTTTGGCATTATTGATTTTATTTCCGGTTCTGCCAAGCATTTTTGACGATATGTTTTTAATCCCGGCTAAGTTACAAATAAT
Organism: Candidatus Nealsoniibacteriota bacterium; assembly: GCA_016867195.1. Taxonomy (GTDB): domain Bacteria; phylum Patescibacteriota; class Minisyncoccia; order Minisyncoccales; family GWA2-38-27; genus VGKE01. The sequence goes on from VGKE01000007.1 coordinate 7,961, forward strand.
ACGAACCGTCCCTCCAGCCGATAATCCTTTTCCTTTTCTCCGAGGCTTTAGTAAAATTTTGGCTGCGCCGAACTTTGCTTCTGCCTGATGAGGAATTGTTTCCCAAACAATCGGAACGTTAAAAAAATTTTTCTTAGCCGCTCTGGTTGCTTTTTCCACTGCCTCAGCCACATCTGTTCCTTTAGACACGCCAAAACCAACCATTCCCTTTTTATCCCCTATTACCATTGCGGCCCGGAAACGAAGTCGCCTTCCTCCGGCCGTCATCCGAACAACTCGGGTCAAATCCAAAAGCTTGGACTCAAACTCTTCCTTTTTTTCAAATCTTATTTGTCTTGATTGTCTTTTTTGCAAAACCATAACTTAAAATGACTAATTAAAATTGCAGCCCTCCTTCCCGTGCCCCCTCTGCCAGCGCCTTCACCCGACCGTGATATTTATACCCCCCCCTGTCAAAAATAACTTTTGTAATCTTTTTGGCAACTGCCTTCCGGGCGACTAATTTGCCAACCTCATAAGACGGGGCGATTTTTCCTGTTCTAACTATTTTTTCTTTTTTTTCGGTTTTGGTTTGGGTTTTTAATTTTTTAAACTCGGTATCGCTTGAACTTAAAATGGTCTTTCCTTTTTCATCATCAATCAATTGAGCATAAATATGTTTTGCCGACCTGAAAACACAAAGTCGAGGAACATTGGCTGTCCCATAAATCTTTGCCCTGACTCGCTTATGCCTCCTATATCTCTTTTCACGTTTTTCTAACATATTTCTAAGCGCCGGTAGTAATGACTTTTTTGCCGTCTTTCCGACGAACCGCCTCGCCTAAATACCTTATTCCCTTTCCTTTATAGGG
>VGKE01000008.1 GCA_016867195.1 Candidatus Nealsoniibacteriota bacterium
CCAGTATTTGGTTGACCATTACGGAATAAAAATTTTGGTTGATTCTTTGCAATCTTCAAAAATTGGCATCCCTTCTTTAGATGAGGCATTGCAAAAAAATGGCTTCAAGCAGGATTTTTCCCAGATTTTTGCCGACTGGTTGCTCGCTGTTTTAATTAATGATTGTAATTTCGGCCCCAGATATTGTTATTTAAATCCAAATTTGAAAAATTTGAAAATTAGTCCTCTGGTTCATTTTTTGCCCCTTGTTACAGAAGGAAGTTTGACAGTAAGTTATTTAATTAAAGAATGGGCTGGAAATTGGCAAAAAATTATTGGAGGCAAAGGAAGTTTGGTTTTTGAATTTGACGGCCAGGATGACAAAGATTTTAATTTTCTTTACATAATTTGTGATTATCAAGAAAAATGCCTTCTTGACTCTTTGGATTTGGATAAAGACCAAAAGGGCAAAATAACCCTTTCCGAGTTTGATGTCAAATATACCTCTTTAACCATTATTCCTTTTATTCAAACCAAGGTTTCGGGCTATAATGGTTCTGAACCCTCTTATCAATTTTCCTGGATGATTTCAACCAAGGAAGAAAAATCAGAAGCGGAAAAAGAGGCCGAATTAATCAACCGTCTTTTAGCCCGGATTGAGGATTTAAAAAGACAGATTAGCGAGGTTCAGGTAAAAATAGACGGTATTTTAGCCAACCGCGGCCAGAAAATCAACTGTTCAAAAATTGAAAAAGACCTTTATTTTGGGATGAGAAATAATCCGGAAGTCATTTGTCTCCAGGAATTTTTAAAAGCCCGGGGAGTGGATATTTATCCCGAGGGTTTGGTAACCAGCAATTTTCTTTTTTTAACCCGGTTAGCGGTAATTCGTTTCCAGGAAAAATACGCGGATGAGATATTAAGACCGCTTGGTCTGGAAAGAGGAACCGGCTATGTCGGGGTTGCAACGAGAGCGAAGATTAATAGTATATTATCTAAATAATCCGAATCGCGTAAGGCAAAAACAACATTGGTTGTCAATTGTTGGTTTTTTGCTATAATAAAAAATTATGGGAATTCTTGTTACCGGCGGAGCCGGATTCATAGGAAGTCATTTGGTTGACAGATTATTGGAGCAAGGTCATAAAGTAAAAATTATTGATAACCTATCTAGCGGTTCTGAAAAAAACCTAAATCCAAAAGCAGAATTTTTTAATTTAGATATTAGAGACCTTGAAAAAATAACACCCGTTTTTAAAGACACTGATTATGTTTTTCATTTAGCCGCTATCCCCCGGGTTCCGCTTTCAATTAAAGAACCGGTAAAAACATCGGAAACCAATATTTTTGGAACAATTAATGTTTTTAAAGCTTGCGCTGAATATAGAATAAAAAGAGTTGTTTTTGCTTCTTCTTCCTCTGTTTATGGAAATCAAGAGAGGCTCCCCCTAAAAGAAGATATGACGCCCAATCCATTAAGCCCTTATGGCTTGCAAAAGTTGGTTGGGGAGCAATTTACAAAAATTTTTTTTTCTCTTTATAATTTACCCGTTGTTTGTTTAAGATATTTTAATGTTTATGGTCCAAGGATTGACTTTAATTCTGATTATAGTTTGGTTATCGGGAAATTTTTAAAACAAAAAGCCCAGGGAAAGCCATTAACTATTTACGGAGATGGTGAGCAAGCAAGAGGGTTCTGTTATGTTGACGATGTTGTGGGGGCAAATATCAAAGCAATGAAGTCAGAAAAAATAAAAGGAGGAGAAGTAATCAATATCGGAAGCAATAAATCCTATTCCATAAATTATCTTGCAAAATTAATTGGAGGAGAAAAAAAATATTTACCTCCCAGAGAAGGAGATCCCCTTCATACAAAAGCCAATATAACTTTGGCTAAAAAACTTTTAGGATGGGAACCAAAAATAACCTTTGAGCAGGGATTGGAAAAGACAAGGGAGTGGTTTACCGGCCAAAACCCCGCCCTTTTTACGAAAAGAGCGAGGTTAGGCGGGTTTAATAAAAAAGACATCAAATAAAAAATGAAGAATAAATTCTTAAAAGATTTAAAAATTGGAATATGCGGCGTTGGCATGGTTGGCGGAGCCCTCAAAAACTACTTTGAGAAAAAAGGAGTTAAAACCTTAATATACGATAAAGGGAAAAATCTCGGCTCAATAGAAGAAGTTAACCAAGCAGATGTTATTTTTATTTGCGTGCCCACCCCTTACTTAAAAGATAAAGGATTTGATTTATCTTGCGTAAAAGAATCTTGTCAAAATATTGAACAAGGAAAAATTATTGTTATCAAATCAACCGTTTTGCCGAGTACAACCGAAAAACTTCAAAACGAATTCCCTCAACATAAATTTTTATTTAATCCGGAATTTTTAACAGAACTTACTGCTGAACAGGATATGAATTATCCTGACCGCCAAATTATCGGCTACACAGAAAAAAGCTACAACATTGCTGGCGACATTATGCAAATTCTGCCTTTGGCTCCCTATGAGAAAATAATGCCTTCAACCGAAGCTGAAATGGTTAAATACTTTGGAAATAACTGGTTCGCAGTAAAGGTTGCTTTTGCTAATCAAATTTACGATTTATGCCGGAAAATGGAAATAAATTATGATAATGTTATGGAGGCGGCTGCTGCCGATAAAAGAATAGGTCGTTCTCATCTTGAGGTCTGGCATAAAAGTTACCGGGGTTATGGGGGAAAGTGTTTGCCAAAAGACATTAAGGCCCTTATTCAATTCGCCGATGAAAAGGGTATTAATTTGGAACTTCATAAAATTGTTGAGAAAATTAATAATCAATTAATGAAAGAGCAAAAGATTGACGACCCGGAGAAATTCAGTTTAAGATAATAAATCCCCCCTTTTTCTTAAAGAGGCGTCAGGTCCAGTAAAAAGATTATATTTCGTCTTTATTATAGTTCCTTCGTAGGTTTAAAAAAATATAATAATAATTATAAAATTTATGCAATCAGAGCCCCAAGAAATCAATATCGCATTCATTATAAGCGTTATTTTGGCTAAAAAAAGAGAAGCTATTTTGATATTCGGCATAGTGTTTTTTATGGGCATAGCGCTTACTTTTATTTTGCCAAGAAAATACCAGGCAATTGAAATACTGCGGCTTGGTATGGTTAATAAAGAGCAGGTTGAGACAATAGATGCATTAAAAATGTTATTTCAATCCGAAGCCAAACTCAATGAGATTGCCGATGAATTAGGTCTTCCCCCGCCTGATGTAGAGAAAAATTTTTCAATAGAGAGCAGGGATAAAGGAAGATTTGTTTTAATAAGGGGACAGGGTAAGAGCCCGGAAGAAGCGATGAAAATAACGAAATTAATAAGCAGAGAGATACTAAGTCGAGAGGAACGATTATATCTGCCCGTTCAAGAAAAATTTGAAGCGGAAATAATCGCTCTTGAAAAAGAAAAAGAAAGCATAGGGCAAAGAATCGACCACCAGGAGAAAACGATAAATGATTTAGAGGCGGACATCGCGTTTTATCAGAAAGAAGTTGCCAAACGGGTTGACGCGCAGTCAGAGGACCAGGGGAGAATTGTTTCAACATATATAAAACTCTTGTCCGAAACCAAGAAAGCCAGGGACGAAGCCGTTAATGAATTAATGGTTTTCCAAAAAGATTTACCTTTTTTAGAAAGCGAAATTTTAGAAAAAAATTCTGCCCGATCTTATTTATCAAATCCCCCCGGGGTAGAAATGCAAGCATTTATGCCTAAAAAAAGTTTTATTCCGGTTAATATAGTTCAGAATATGATTTATTTTGCCATATTGGGCATATTTCTTGCCGTTATCTGGGTCTTTATAAGAACATTTCATATTAAACAACAAGCGGCGTAGAAAAAATTATGCGAATTGCAATAAGTGTTTTGTCGGCAGTGGGATACGGCGGAAAGACATATTTTCAAAATATAATTCCTGCTTTAGCGCGCCTTGATAACGAAAACGAATATTATATTTTTATATCCAAAGGACATCCTCTGATTTCGTCTATTGTGAAATCAAATTTTATATTCTATGAATGTCTGGGAAAAAATCAATCACCTGCAAAACGTTTTTTTTGGGAGCAATTTGTCTTTCCGCGTAAAATTAAAAAATGTAAAATAGACGTTTTATTTACGGCAAAGAATTTAAACGTATTCTTCGCGCCATGTAAAACGATTATCGCAATACGAAATACCGAACCCTTCAGATACCGCGAGTACAAAAATAACTGGAAACTTGATATAATCTCGTGGATTAGATGGCAACTAACTAAATGGTCTGTGCGGAAAGCGCATCGTGTTATAGCGGTGTCGCAATATGTAAAAGACCTTCTTAAAGAACGGTTTCCGGGAATTGAAAATAAGGTTGAAATAGCGTATAACGGCAATCCGGTATTACAAAATCCGAAATCAAATGTTAGAACTCTTAATTTTATATTAACCGCTTCTAAATTTGTTTCCTATGCAAATCAATTAAATTTACTGCGCGGTTATGCAGAATTTTTAAGACGCAAACCGGATGCGCCGTCGCTTTGGTTTGCGGGAGATATTCATGATAAAGAATATTTTAGAAAAACGTTATATTTCGTAAAAAGGGCAGGGATTGAGAGCCGAGTAAAGTTTTTAGGGCTTATACCCCAGGAACAGTTGTTAAGGTTGATGCGTCAAGCAATGGCTTTTGTTTTTCCCTCAACCCTTGAGGCCTGCCCTCATACTTTGATTGAAGCGATGGCTTGCGGGGTCCCTATAATTACTTCTAATTTTCCTCCAATGCCGGAAATATGTACCGATGCTGCCATCTACTTTAATCCCAAAAGTCCCCAAGACATTGCAGATAAAATAGAAAAGACGCTTGCCGATAAAGAAGCGCGTCGGCATTTAAGCGGTGCCGGCCTTGCTCGTGTTAAATTTTTTACCTGGGATAAAACCGCCGAACAGCTTCAGAAGATATTTACAAAAACGCATTATGAGAATTCTTCTTATAACCGCCAATTATTACCCTGAAATTCGTTCAATTGCAATGATGTGTAAAGAGCTTGCGGAAGAATTAGTTTCAAGGGGACATAAGGTTACAGTGCTTACCAATTGGCCGCGCCATAATTTACCGGGCGGGATAAGCCCGGAATCTTTTAAAATTGAAACAGAAGAGAATGGGGTGCGAGTTCTTAGGGTTAAGGCCCTGCCAATTCATAGAATTAATTATTATATTAGAGGAATTGCGCAGATTACTTCTCCCTTTTTGTTTTTACGAATATTGAAGAAAAGGATACGTGAGAAAATAGATAAGGTTATTATATATAGCCCACCTATTTTTCTGGCTCGTATGGGAGCGATTCTAAAAAGAAAACATAAAGCGTGCGTTCTTTTAAACGTACAGGATATATTTCCGCAAAATGCGATTGATTTGGGAATTTTGCGCAATAAACTCCTTATTAAGTATTTTGAGCGCGTGGAATACAATGCTTACCGTGCGGCCGATGTATTGACTACTTGCACCGAAGGAGCGCGACAGTTTTTAATCAATCATAAAATGGTGCCTCCGGAAAAAGTATTCGCAATCTATAATTGGATTGATTTTGGACCCTATGAAAAAGCGCGGCCGGCCGGATTCCGTTCTCGTTACGGATTAAACGGCAAGTTTGTAATAGTATTCGCCGGTGTTATGGGGCCATCGCAAGGATTGGAATATGTTATCGGAACAGCGCGAGAAGTTGCAGATTGTAAAGATATAGTATTCCTTTTGCTGGGCGATGGAACTTCGCGGCCGTGCCTTGAAAAAATAGCAAAAAGATATATGCTTAAGAATGTACGGTTTGGTGATTTTGTTTCACCGCGCGATTATCCATCGCTTCTTAAAGAAATGGATGTAGGGTTAATAGCGCTTGAGAAGAATTGTAAGACGCCGACAATTCCGGGAAAATTTTTCGGATTTGCCGCAGCGAAATTACCAATTCTCGCATTTTTGAATCAAGAAAGCGAGGGGCATAAAATTATTAAAGAAGCGAAGTGCGGCTATTCAATTATTCCGGAATGCGTAAAAAGCGGAGCGAAATTAGTGCGCAGAATGCGGGACGAACGTCAAATGTTTAAGTATTTTGGGGAAAATGGATATAACTATGCCAAGACCCGTTTTTCAAAAGAAAAATGCATTAATAAAATAGAAAATATTTTTATATTTTCTAAGTAAGACGTTATGGACATACAGCCAAAAATTATAAATGGCGGGTTGAATATTGATGAGCGCGGCGAAACAATGTTTGTAAACGGATTTAACTTTGAAGGAGTAAAACGATTTTACGTTGTGAGTAATCATCGCCAGGGATTTATTCGCGCCTGGCATGCCCATAAAAATGCGGCAAAGTATGCCTTGGTTATTTCGGGATCGGCTCTTATTGGCGCCGTAGCGATTGATAATTGGGAGAATCCTAACAAAAACGCGCAAGTTCATCGCTTTATTCTATCTGGTAAAAAACCAGAGGTTCTTTATATTCCCGCCGGTTATGCCAACGGCGCTATTACGCTAACTGAAAATACCAAGATTATTTATTTTGCCACAGATACATTAGAAGAAACCAAAAATGATGATTATCGCTACCCGGCGAGATACTGGGATATCTGGCATATTAAGGAAAGATAAAACAGAGTTTATAATTCAAAAATGCAAAACAATCAACTTATTCAACCTGATTCCGAACAAAAGAATATAGTCTACCTCCTTCTTACTGAGGGGGTCACAAAGATATTGAGTTTACTCGCATTTGTTTTTATGGCAAGAGGCCTTTCTCAACAATCATACGGCGTGATTGCCCTTGCTTTTTCTCTCGGCTCTTTATTTTTTATTTTTTTCAATTTTGGGTTAGATTATCATCTCATTCGTGATATTAGGTATTTCCTAAAAATAAACAATCACGTGGCGTTCCGCGAACTTGCTTCAACCATTGCTACTTTAAAATCCTGGTCATTGCCCGTATTTTTAGGGATATTCACCCTCATATTTTTAATTATGCGGTGGAATTGGACGTATTTTCCGGTTATGGCGCTCATATTTTTATGCTTTTACATTATGAGCGTAATTCAATTAGTGTTATTTTTTTTCCGGGCCTTTGAAAAGATGAAATACGAATTTTTTATAAGAATTTTACAATCCGCATTGCTTTTATCCGCCGCGTTTTTATTCGGATATTCGTATAAAAATATACTATTGCTTGCCGGAGCATATTTAGTCGTCACCGTAACAATTCTTCTTGGAGTATTGGTCTTTTTTATTAAAAAATTTAAATTTATTCCGCGGGTAAGTCGCTGGATTAACGGGCGAGAAATTATTTTGGTTGGAAAAACAAAATATTTATTTTTCGCGGGAATAGCTACCAGTATTTTTTCAGGCGTTGATTTATTGATAATTTCAAAGATAAGAAGCATAGAAGAAGTAGCCATTTATAAAAACGCGGTGATGATTACGCTCGCCCTTTTTATGATTCCCACAACCATTATTCAGGGTTTTTACCCCAAACTTATTCAACATAAAGTTGAACTAACCGAATTTTTTCGGAAGGTTAAAAAGATATTAACAAGAATAATTCCCCTGGGAGCTTTCGTTGCTCTTGTTCTTTTTGTTCTCGGGCACTATCTCATTTTAATGTTTTTCGGGAATAATTATATTGCTTCAGTGCCGCTTTTTCGCATTTCGCTTATCTCTTTTATATTTGCAACGATAAATCATGTGTTTGGATATGGTATGATTGCCATTGGAAAATATAAAGAGTATTTTATTATAGTTTTCATCGTTTCAATTGTAAGCGTATTGCTCAATATTATCTTGGTTTCAATAATGGGGTTAATGGGAGGTATTATTACTATGAACGTTTCTCATTTCCTTCTCATAATTTTACCACTTATATATTTATATTTTTTATTTATGAACGATAAAAGAAAAAAGTATTTAAAAACACTATGAAATCTCTTAACTGCGCATTGAAAATTGCGGTCATCGGCTGCGGAAATATTGCTCAGGCATTCCATCTGCCGATATTAAAATATCAAAATCAAGTAAAGGTGCTCTGGTTGGTTGATACTAATTCATCCAATCTTAAAAAAGCGGCACTGTGGCATCCTTCCAGCAATCAGACAACCAGTCTGAAAGATATTGAGGGAGTTGACGCAGTTTTAATTGCTACTCCGCCCGGTTTTCATTATGAGCACGTTAAATTTGCCCTGAATAGGGGATTGCATGTTTTTGTTGAAAAACCGCTGGCGATAAATTACAAACAAGCGCAAGAACTGGTTCGGCTTGCCCGGGAAAAAGGACTCAATCTTTGTGTAAATTTGAATCGTCGATTTTTACCCCACATTAAAATTCTTCGTAATCTTATTGCTAATAAACCATTTGGACCTGTTAAAGATATTAAAGTTTTTGACGGAGGCCGCTGGACAGATGTTTCCGGGGGAGGCATTACATATCATTCGTCTTCTCATTTAATCGGAGGCGGGGTTCTGCTTGAGACGGGAAGTCATATGTTAGACCTTGGATTTTTTCTTCTTCCCCCAATAACTTCGGTAAATAGCGTTGAATATTATGATGACAGCGCTACGAAGATAGGGGCAGAGTG
>VGKE01000009.1 GCA_016867195.1 Candidatus Nealsoniibacteriota bacterium
TATCCTCCGGCCATTAGAGATATTGCTGTTTTGGTTCCTTTTGAGGTGAAAGTTATTGACGCAATGAACAAAATTAATTTGGCCGGGGGAGACCTGGTGGCGGATGTTGACCTTTTTGATATTTACCAAGGCGAGGGGTTGCCCGACGGCAAGAAAAATCTGGCTTTTCATATAATTTTTCAGTCAAAAAATAAAACATTAGGCCTGGAAGAAATAAACGCTCTGCAAGATAAAATTATTAAGGCATTAGAAAGTAATCCCGAATGGGAAGTGAGAAAATAATTAAGAAATATGGCAAAAAAAATAAATAAAAAAGAGGAGTATTCGGCAAAAGACATATATGTGTTAGAAGGTTTAGATCCGGTTAGAAAGAGACCTGGAATGTATATCGGGTCTACCGGACCAGACGGACTTCACCATTTAATTTGGGAATGCGTTGATAATTTTCTTGACGAATTTATGTCAGGATATGGTAATGAAGGAGAAGTAGCGCTTTTGCCGGGTAACAGGGTCAGGGTTAGCGATAATGGAAGAGGAATTCCAGTGGAGAAACATCCTCAAACCAAAAAATCAGCCTTGGAAACAGTAATGACAACTCTGCACGCAGGCGGTAAATTTGGAGGAGACGCTTATAAAATTTCGGGCGGCCTTCATGGAGTGGGCGTGTCAGTGGTTTGCGCCTTGTCCGATTATATGAAAGCAGAAATTTGTCGGGGAGGCTTCAGATATGTTCAAGAATATTCTAAAGGAAAAACAAAAAAAAAGGTTAAAAAAATTGGTTCTTGTCGACAGACCGGGACAACAATTTTATTTGAGCCGGACCCGGAGGTCTTCAAAGAAATTAAGTTTGATTCCAAGAGAATTTTAAATCATCTGCGTCAGCAGGCTTATCTAATCAAAGGAGTCAAAATAATTTTTAAAGACGAAAGAAAAGAAGACAAAACGAGCTATAGTTTTTATTTTGACGGCGGTCTTTCTTCTTATATTAAATATCTGATTCACAACTCTACTCCTCGTCATCAAAATACTTTTTACTGTTACGGAGAAAAGAATGGAATAATCGTTGAGGCGGCTTTTCAATATACCGAAGAATACGAATATTATGAGGAAAGTTTTGCCAATAATATTAACACCGGCGAGGGCGGAACTCATTTAACCGGTTTTCGAGCCGCTCTCACCAGAACTTTTAATGACTATGCTAGAAAAAACGAATTTCTTAAAGAATCGGACGAAAATTTATCAGGCGAAGATGTCAGGGAGGGTTTTACCGGAGTCGTTTCATTAAAAATAAAAGATCCTCAATTTGAAGGTCAGACCAAAGCAAAATTAGGCAATCCTGAGGCTAAAGTTATTGTAGAACAGGTGGTTTCTGAGGGGCTGGCCGATTTTTTGGAAAGAAATCCTCAGGACGCTAAAGCGATTATTGAAAAGTGTATTTTATCTTCAAGGGCCAGGAAGGCAGCCAGGGCAGCCAGAGAAACGGTTTTAAGAAAGGGCGCTTTGGAGGGGCTTGCTTTGCCGGGAAAATTAGCCGATTGTATTTCTCGAAAACCAGAAGAATCAGAATTATTTATTGTGGAAGGAGAATCAGCCGGCGGCTCGGGAAAGTCGGGCAGGGATAGAAAATTTCAGGCGATTTTACCTTTAAGGGGTAAAATCTTAAACGTTGAAAAAGCCCGTTTAGATAAAATTTTATCTTCAAAGGAAATCAGGGCTTTAATCATTGCCTTGGGAACCGCTATCGGTGAGGATTTTAATATCGCAAAAGCAAGATATCATCGTGTAATTATTATGTGCGACGCGGACACAGACGGTAATCATATTAGAACATTACTTTTGACTTTATTTTATCGCTATTTTAAACCCCTGATTGAAATAGGCTATCTTTATATTGCCCAACCCCCGCTTTATAGAATTCAGGTTGGAAAGAAGATTGATTATGTTTATACCGAAGAGGGCAAGGAGAAGCTCTTAAATTTTTTAAAAAAAGAAAAAGCGACAACTCCTTCTATTCAACGTTATAAAGGTTTGGGAGAAATGAATCCGGACCAATTATGGGAGACCACCATGAATCCTGTGAATCGCGTTTTATTAAAGGTTTCAATTGAAGATGCCAAAGAAGCAGACCGGATTTTTGATATTTTAATGGGCGAAGAGGTTTTACCCCGAAAGAAATTTATTCAGGCCTATGCCAAAAAAGTCAAGAATCTTGACATTTAGGCCTTTTCAGATAAAATAAAAAATTATGAAACCCGTTGATTTGCCGAAGAAAATCGTAATATTTCTTAAAGAGGTGCGTCTGGAGATAAAAAAAGTTAACTGGCCCACGAAAAAAGAGTTGGTCAGATATACTTTGATTATTGTCGGGGTTTCGGTTGCCGTGGCTATTTTCCTCGGCGGATTAGACATCTTTTTTCAATTTTTAAGAGATAGGTTTATACTTTAATATGCCAAAACAACGTTTGCCCCAGGAAAAAAATTGGTATGTTCTTCACACTTATTCTGGTTATGAAGACGCGGTTGCGAAAAATCTGAAACAAAGGGTTGATTCTTTGGGTATGGAAGATAAAATTTTCAATGTTATTGTTCCGAAGGAAAAAAAGATTAAAATTAAAAATGGCAAAAGGAAGACAATAGAAGAGAAAATTTATCCCGGCTATGTTCTGGTTGAGATGATTGTTACTGATGATTCCTGGTATATTGTCAGGAATACGCCTAATGTGACCGGTTTTGTGGGCGTGGGGACGACGCCGGTGCCGGTTTCTTCAGCAGAGATTGAGAATTTGAAAAAAAGAATGGGCGTTGAGGCGCCTCAGTATAAAATTGAAGCGAGGGTAGGGGATTCGGTTAAAATTATTGACGGCCCTTTTAAGGATTTTGACGGCAAGGTTTCAGAGATTGACCAGGAACGAGGGAAGATAAAGGTTTTGGTCAATATGTTTGGCCGGGACACGCCGGTGGAACTGGACTCGTTGCAGATAAAGAAGATTTGAGCGAAGCGAAAACCCCGCCCTCTATGCTGTTTTATATCGTCAGTGAAGTAAATCGTAATACAAAAAACACAAAATTACTTCGCGCTGTAGGCCCCACGGCTTAGAGGGCGGGGTGCTCACTACGTTCGCATGCCTAAAAAAATTAAAACAATTGTAAAATTACAGATTCCGGCTGGTCAAGCAACTCCGGCTCCGCCAGTCGGTCCGGCTTTAGCCCAGCATGGCGTTAATATTTCGGAATTTTGCCAGAAGTTTAATAACCTGACAAAAGAACAGTCCGGATTTGTGATTCCCGCGGAAGTTACGGTCTACGAAGACAGGACATACGATATTAAATTAAAACAGCCGCCTGCTTCGGAACTTTTGAAAAAAGCAGCGGCTATTGAAAAGGGTTCCGGTGTGCCGAATAAAACCAAAGTCGGAAAAATCACCAGAGCCCAGTTAAAAGAAATTGCCCAAAAAAAGATGCCTGACTTAAACACCGATGATATTGAGCAAGCGATGAAAATCATCGAAGGCACCGCCCGCAACATGGGAATAGAAGTAAAAGATTAACTAAAGTAAAAAAACGGCTCACACTACCAGTATGAGCCGTTTTTTATTGATTTGTCGTCGTTGCATCTTAACATATGTTAAGATGAGAAAAAAATATCAGGTTGTCGTACGACAACCTGGCGATTAGGGGATTCAATAATTCCATAATTTCAGAGGCGCTAGGCCACAGCCAGCTCGCCTCATCATTTCAGTATACGCAAGTTAACAATGAGGATCTGGAATTTGCGCTGAGAAAAAGGTTGAATTAAAATTGTAGGGAAAAAACAACTTTCCAAATTGAAAGTTGTTTTTAGATTTGACACAGGTTTTTAGCAGAGTATAATTATACTTGAAAAAAGGAACTTTTAATTTTTATATTTTAAATCGTGTATAGTGTAATTAAATTTATCGCCTGGACTGCGAGAAATATGGGAATTGAAGTGGAGTAGACGTCAAATTTTTTATGAAAAGAAAACCTCTTATTTTATATATCCCTGTTATTCATAAGGGATATTTGGATTTTTTAAAGGGTTATAAAGATAAAATTTCCAAAGTTTATCTTATAGATAAAAAACTATTGAAGGAACTTTCTGAATTTGAACCGGATATTGCCTATTTGGAGCCGGAAGAAATTCAATCTTTGCTTAAAAGTTTCGGCATAGGAAATATATTGGTTCTCGGCGTAAAAAATATGGCAGAGGTTGAAAATAATATTATATTAGTAAACGATGAGGTTTCCCGTAATTTGCAGGATAAGTATCTAAAAGGCAGGGAAGTGGAGTGGGTTAATGTTTTTTTGCGTTGGGACAGAAGCAGTATTCTTTCTAAAAAGCCGCTTGACGACATTGAGATATCAAAAGATGAGTTTGATAAAAAAATAATGGAGATGGCGGAAAAGGAATCTGAAAACAGCAGCGAATGGTGGAGAAGAATAGGAGCGGTTTTAATAAAAGACAAAAAAGTTTTTATTAAGGCGAACAATAAAGATTTGCCGAGTGACCACACGCCTTATCAATTTGGAGAGCCGAGGGATTTTTTCAAGCCGGGAGAAAGGCATGATATAGCGAGCACCATACATGCTGAACAAAGGATTATCGCGGAAGCGGCAAAAAGGGGAGTTTCCGTTGCCGGCGCTTCAATTTATGTTACAACTTTTCCCTGTCCGGTATGCGCAAAAATAATTGCCTGTTCCGGGATAAAAAAAGTATATTTCAAAGAAGGGGGCTCCAATTTTGACGCTAAAAAAGTGCTGGAATCAGCAGGCGTGAAAATAGTTTATGTTCCCTTGGAAAAGTGTTCAACATCCGATGTTGAACACTTGCCCCTTGCTCGCGAGGGGCTTTTTTTATTTTTTATTTTTTGCTATAATAATTTTAAATTATGAAACAATATTTGGAATTACTTGATTATGTCTTAAAAAACGGGGAGAAAAAGGGCGACCCTCAGGGAGTGGGGAATATCGCTGTTTGCGGTTACCAGATGAGATTTAAAATGGATGATGGATTTCCTTTGCTGACCACAAAGAAGATGCCTCTAAAATCAATCATTATTGAACTGCTTTGGTTTTTGAGAGGAGATACTAATGTTAAATTTTTGCAAGATAATAAGGTGACGATTTGGGATGAATGGGCTACGCCCGAAGCAACTGCAAAATACGGTCTTCCGCCGGGAGAATTGGGGCCGATATATGGCGAAAAATGGAGAAGATGGAAAAAGAGAGACGGGGGAACAATAGACCAGATTGCAGATGTGGTGGAGGAAATAAAAAGTTTTCCGGATTCAAGACGTTTGGTCGTAACTTCCTGGGACCCGGAAGACGTTGATAAGGTTTTTGTGGCTCCGTGCCACTGCTTTTTCAAATTTTTCGTGGCTAACGGCAAACTTTCTTTGCACTTATTTCAAAGAAGTTGTGATATATTTTTAGGAGTGCCTTTCAACATCGCTTCTTATTCCTTACTTTTAATGATGATGGCCCAAGCGACGGGCCTAAAAGCCAATGAATTTATTCATACGCTTTCCGACGCTCATATATATTTAAATCATATTGACCAGGTAAAACTTCAACTGACCAGAGAGCCAAGGCCTTTGCCGAAGATGACTCTGAATCCGGAAATAAAAAATATCTTTGATTTTAAATTAGAGGACTTCAAACTTGAAAATTACAACCCTCATCCCCCAATAAAAGGGGACATCGCTATTTAGCCAATAATTTTTTTTACTTAACTAAGTTAAGAGACCGCAGAGGACTTTTCTCTGTAGTTTTTGTTTTTTGGGTTGGTTGTGGTAATATGGAATTGATGAAAAAAGAAGCTAAAAATAAAAAAACGGCGCAGGATATCCAGGATGAAATTTTTAAAAAAATGTCCGCGGAAAGAAAGATCCGGCTCGCTTGCCGTTTAGCCGATTTTTGTTTGAGGCTGAATTCTTTAAATGGAAATTTCAGATCAAGAAAAACTTCTCTACGCCATAACTGACATCCTTTCAAATTTAAAGATTGATTATTTTATAACCGGAGGAATGGCTGTTTCTGTTTGGGGCCGACCAAGGGCAACGTTTGATATAGATATAATCGTTAATTTGATTGAACCCAAAGCCGTTCTTTTAGCCAGGGCCTTTAAGAAAATATCTAAAGCCGGTTATGCGGATGAAGAAATGGCAAAAGACGCTATTAAAAATAGGGGGGAGTTTAATTTCATAGATTCCTCCAGCGGAATAAAAGTTGATTTCTGGGTAAAAAAAGACGATGAGAGGTCCTTGCTGGAATTTAAAAATAGGAAATTAAAAAACATCAATGGGCATAATATTTATTTTATTTCTCCCGAAGATTTGATTTTGAGCAAACTTTTGTGGAGGAAGCAAGGGGGAGGGGAGAAGCATGTTGAAGATATTGTCTCGATTTTTATAATTTCGGGCGATAAGTTGGATATGGATTATCTTAAAAAGTGGGCCGGAAAATTAGATGTTTTTGTTGAATTGAAAAACATAATCCCTCAATAAAAAGGGATATCGCGGTTTAGCCGATCGGGAAGTTGACTACTTTGGCTTTTTTAGTTTTTTTATCTATTTTGGGGGAAATTATGTGAAAGTGGAGGTGGGCGACCGAGGCGCCGGTGTAGTTCGTATCGCCAAATCTTATCGTCAAAGCCCCTCCTTTTATTTTCCAATTTTTAATAGCCCAGTTTGCCAAAAAAGAAACCGATTCAAGGTCTTTTTTGGTTAATTCGGAAAAATCTTCTTTGTGTTTATCTCCTAAAATTATGAGATGATTTTCAGCGTTTTTGTAGGGCCAGCCATTGTCGGTCAAAAACCAGCCATTCCTTCTTTTAAAAATCGGTTTTTTGTGGTATTTAAAATTTTCTTTGCAAAAAGGGCATCGGCCTGTTTTGGCTATTTCTTTTATTACTTTTTTATATTCTCCCTTTCTGGCATTTTTTATGTTAACTAGTTTTTCTCTCATTTTTATTGTGGAGATTATTTAAGAGCGTCTCCAAATGTTTTTTAACAGTTCTCTCAATGATTTCGGTTGAAGAAGTTTTTTCCGCCTGGCGGGGGAAAATTAAGACCTCTTTGGAATATTCTTGAATTGTTTTAATTTGCTTATCAGAATAACTATAATCAGTAGTGATAAAAAGATCCGGTTTGATTATTTTTATCAGTTCGTAGTGCCAGTTTCCCCGGTCGTCAATGTCGTTTATTAAAGTGACGTAATCAACGCAGTCCTGATAACTAAGCATTTCCATTCTTTCTTCCTGGGGGATAATCGGACGCAGTTCGTTTTTATACAATTTTATTCCCCGGTCGCTGTCTGTTCCGACAACAAGAACATCGCCCTGCTCTTTTGCTTTTCTTAAATAACGTAAATGCCCGATATGCAACATATCCCAGGAGCCGACAGTGCAGATAATTTTATGACCCAGAGTTCGGTGCGCCTCAACGACTTTTTTCAGCTCCGAATAGTCCAAAATAATGCCGTTTTTTTTGCCCATTGTTTTAAGTCAGGTTAGATGCTAAAATTTACTTATTGATTTATTTTAATCTATAATATCATATAATGTCAATATTAAAAAAAGACAAGACCGTTATCTCAATCATTGTTGCCATGGGCAATGGGCAAGTGATTGGAATTAATAATAATCTTCCCTGGAATTTGCCGGCCGATATGGAACACTTTAAGAAGTTGACCAGAGGAAAGCCAATTATTATGGGTCAAAAAACTTTTGAGTCAATTGGTAAACCCCTGCCGGGAAGAAGAAATATTATCTTAACTCTTGATAAAAATTATCAGGCACCGGGATGCTTAGTAGTTTATTCCATAGAAGAGGCGTTAGAAAAGACCAGGGAGTTTGAGGAAGTAATGATTTGCGGCGGGGCATCGGTATATAGTCAATTTATTCCCCTGGCTGACAGAATGTATCTAACTTTAATAGAGGGCGATTTTGAGGGAGATGCTTTTTTCCCGGAATTTGACCGGAGCGAGTGGCGGGAATCAGAACGGATTAACAACGAACCAGATAGAAAAAATCCTTATAAATATAGTTTTGTTATTTTAGAAAGAAAATATGAAACAAAATGAAAAAGTTTTGGTAGTCCCGGCAAGCGTGATTTTCAAGGAAGGTCGCTGGCAGGGGATTAAGACCGAAAATTTAGATTATTATCTAAATTTAATCAAGGAAAACTGCCAATTCAAAAAAAGAAGCGAAGTAGAGGGCGACCCTTCCTGGCAGCAAATAATTCCATACATTCTTTTTAGTTATAAAGACAAATATTTTTTTTACAAATATTTAGAAAAAGCCGGAGAAAAGAGATTGGTTAATAGTTATCAATTGGGCGTTGGGGGCCATATCAATTTGATTG
>VGKE01000010.1 GCA_016867195.1 Candidatus Nealsoniibacteriota bacterium
TTACATTTTCGTCATTGCGAGGAGTGAAGCGACGAAGCAATCTCGTTATCTATATGTTTATGTTGGGATTGCTTCGCTGCGGCTCGCAATGACGTAGTGACTGTAAACAACGCTATTATTTCCTACATTTAAGTATAACACGTTAATAAAAATGTGGGAGGGCGACCCCCCCACATTTTTATCTACTAAAATACCATTCCAGGATTTCTCTGGCTGCAGGCAGAGCGGCTGCCTGAATGTCCTTGACGTCCTCAATCATAATAGTTAGAACAATTTCTGGTTCTTCGTAAGGAGCAAAAACAGTAATCCAGTTGTGATAATAATTGGGCTTCGGTGTTTGAGCGGTCCCGGTTTTGGCAGCGATAGGAACCGACAAAGAATTTAAAATAACAGCTGAAGCAAAGGGAGCTCCTTGCCCGGTTACCGCATTTCTCATACCTTCTCTGATAACCTGAAGGTTTTTGGGGTCAATAAAATTTTCTCTTAAAACCTCTGGTTTAATTTCTTCAACAAGGTTTCTTTCGCTATCTATAATTTCTTTAACAACCTTTGGTTTATAAAGAATGCCTCCATTGGCTATGGCAACAAAAGAAGCGGCAACTTGAAGCGGAGTGATTAATAAATCGCCCTGACCGATTGATAGATTATAGGTGTCTCCGTCCCACCAGTTTTCGTTTTTTCTTTCTCTTTTCCATTCAGGAGAAGGAATTAAACCAATGGATTCGCCAGGTAGGTCAAGTCCGGTTCTCTCTGCCCAATTAAAGAGTTCGAGCCATTCTTTTATTTTAGAGGGCCCCAAGCCCTTTTGTCCTTCGTAACCTCCTCCAATTATGTAAAAATAAACATTAACAGAAGCGGCAATAGCTTTTCTTATGTCTGTCATACCATGAACCCTTAAATCCCCAAAAGTATAAATAATAGAAGGGTCATATCTGTGGGGAATTTCTATTTTCCCTCCAGCGTATATTTGTTTATCGGGTGCGATTATTTTTTCTTCAAGGGCAGCCGTGGCAATCAAGGGTTTAATGATTGAACCGGTTGGATACAATCCCGAGATTACTCTATTAAAAAGAGAGCCCTTAGGGTCTAACAGGAGGTCTCTTAAAGCATCTTGGTCAGCACCCCGGCTAAAGAGATTATTATCAAAAGCCGGTAAACTTAATAGGGATAATACGCCGCCATTTTTAGGATTTAAAGCCACCGCCGCCGCTTTTTTAGAACCAATATTATTTAAGATTTTTTCCAGAACCTCTTTGA
Source organism: Candidatus Nealsoniibacteriota bacterium (assembly GCA_016867195.1). Taxonomy (GTDB): domain Bacteria; phylum Patescibacteriota; class Minisyncoccia; order Minisyncoccales; family GWA2-38-27; genus VGKE01. The sequence continues at coordinate 1,258 of VGKE01000010.1, forward strand.
TTTTGTTTTGTAATTCGGAATCCAACCATAAAACCAAACTCTTCCCGGGCCCAGGAAGAGAGATTACTTCTTTTGATATTATGTTTCCACGAGCGTCTCTTTCAAAACGAAGTTTCCCGGAATTTTTTCTTAAAGTTTCTTCATAAAAACTTTCCAAACCATCTTTCCCAACATACTCAAAAGCGGTCTCTTGGCCAGTATAGCCAATGAGATGAGCAAAATTTTCGCCATCCAGGTATTCCCTGCTTGGATTTTGTTCAATCTGAAAACCGGGAAATTCATCAATTCGCGTTTCAAGTAAAATTAATTTCTGATGACTGAGATTCTGGGAAATTAAGATTTTATTGTTTTTTTCCCGGCTTATCATCATATTTTTTATTTCTTCCGGGTTTTGTCCAATAATTTTTGAGATTTCTTTTAAAACCTTTTCTTTTTCAATATCCGATACCGGAAGGTTTTTTATATCTAAGACCAGATCAAAACCTGGCTTATTAAAAACTAATTGTTTACCCCGGCTATCATAAATTACTCCCCGAGCCGCTTGGATTGACCGAACAATAAATTTATTTTGTTGAGCCTTGACCGAAAAAAAATCATTCTCAAAAACCTGGAGTTGGAAGGTCTTTCCAAAAAGCAATAGAACTAAAATTATTATAAAAACCAGAGAGGTCTGAAGAATTTTTTTTGAGAGAGGAACCTCAAACCTTTTTTCTGAAATACCAAGTTCTGCCTCTCTTTTTTTAGCAAGATTGTCCAGAAAAACCTCCTGGGGCTCAATATTGTGTCCCTGATTGGTTCTATTAGAGATAAAATACCCCTTGATAGGGTTAATTTTTTTCAACGAATGGAATTTGAACATACTTTCTAATGATAAATTTTAGAAAAATTGCCATAGCCAATAGGCCTAGAATATAAAAACCAAAAAATCGCTGGGAAAATACGTCTAAAAAGAAACCGACCAAAAAGGCATTATATAATCCAAAATAATTTTTTGTTTTTTCAATAAAATTCCAGAAAACCGCTAAAATTAAACTAATATTCGGAACAACTCCCAATATACTGAAATGAACTAAAAAACTGGTTTGGGCTAAAACTAAAAAATAGAAAATCACTATTGGAATTAAAATTTTCTTCATTAGAAATCTGAAACAATAAATAAAAACGTTGAACTTTTGATATCAAAAAATGGTTGAATTTCTGCTTCCTGAAACGGTTCAAGATCGCTTTTTTCAATTTTTCCAATTGTTCCAACCAAAAGTCCCTTGGGGAAAATCCCCCCCAAGACGCTGGTTATGACAATATCTCCTTGAGTAAGATTCTTTTCTCTGGGAACAAATCCAAAAGAAATTTTAGAACCGCCTTGACCACTGGCAAGGCCGGAAATGTCTTCTTCTTGTTCGCTTTCGGCTGGTTTGCCTTCGGCGTAAATTTTAGTGTCGAAAGAAACTTTTTTATTTGAAATTAAGATTACTTTAGAAAAATTATTATAAACATCGCTGATTCTACCCACTAAAACATTTTCCTGATTAATCACCGGCTTGTTCTCTAAAATACCCTCCTTAAAACCTTTATCAATTAAAATATAGTCCTGGGAAACATCTTTGCTGATTATTTCGGTTAAAATCAGGTTAAATTCTTTTTGAAGCCCGGCCCCCAGCGCTTCTCTTAGAATATTATTTTCTTTTTCTAATTCTTTTAGTTTGACAATTTCAGCAAGCAATTTTTGATTTTTTTGTTTCAGTTCGCTATTTTCTTTTTTTAAATTGTCTGCACTAACAATTGATTTAAAAAAACCCGCTGACTTATCCCCTATTCTCCATAAGACCTTTTGGATCGGGGAAGAAAACCAATAAAAAAAACCTCTAACTTCTTTTTGAAAAACATTAAGCAAAAAAACAATTAGGAGTAAACCAAAAACGAAAGTTATTATCTTTTTTTTATTTGCCAAAAATTTCATACCCTACTAAATTTATTCTACTTCAACTCTTCCTAAAATAAAAGCCCGTTAATAAAATGCCGAGAACATTTCTCGGCATAATTAAAAAATTCCGGGTTTTAACGCACGCATTTCTAAACATTGTAAGAGACCTACCTACTTTCTCGGGAAAGCCCAATATCATCGGCCTTGAGAGATTTCACTACCGAGTTCGGGATGGAATCGGGTGGAGCACTCTCAGTATAGGCCCCTTACAATATTTACAAGTTTTTCGCGTGCGTTAAAACCCGGAATTTATAAACCCGCCAGCAACGTTATGTGGTAGCATTGCGGGCTGGTATGTGGGGGTAAGAATTAATAATGATTTATTAGTACTGCTTGGCTAAAGACATTACTGCCCTTACACCTGCAGCCTATCAACCCCGTCATCTTCGGGGAATCTAAGAATCCTAATCTTGGGATGGGTTTCGCGCTTAGATGCTTTCAGCGCTTATCCCTGCCCGACTTAGCTACCCAGCGCTGCTCTTAGCAGAACAGCTGGTAGACCAGAGGTCAGTTCAGCCAGGTCCTCTCGTACTATGGCCAAATTCCCTCAAGATTCAACGCCTGCGGTAGATAGGGACCAACCTGTCTCACGACGGTCTGAACCCAGCTCACGTAACGCTTTAATTGGCGAACAGCCAAACCCTTGGAAGCTGCTTCACCTCCAGGATGCGTTGAGCCGACATCGAGGTGCCGAACAGGGCCGTTGATGTGGACTCGCGGGCCCTACTAGCCTGTTATCCCCGGGGTAACTTTTGGCTGATGATCTTTCCCGATTCTATAATCGAGGATCGGTTCACTAAGTTCTGGTTTCCCAACTGCGCGGCATATCCGCCTTGCAGTAAAGCCGGCTTTTGGCTTTGCCCGACATCCCACGTTTCCATTGCGGGATAGCCGACCTTTAAACTTCTCCATTACCTTTTAGGAGAAAAGTGCCCCACTTAAACTGCCCCCCAGACACTGTGCCCCGTTGAGGCGGGGTTAGAATTAAGATCTTGAAAGAAAGGTGTTTCATTAGCGACTCCTCCCGCTCCGAAAAGCGGGATTCAAAGTCTCCCTTTTACGCTACGCATCCAAAACCAAAATCCAATATCTAGATACAGTAAAGCTCCCGGGGTCTTTCCGTCTAGCCGCAGGTAACCGGCATCTTTACCGGTATTGTATTTTCACCGAGCTGCTCCTGGAGACAGTCCCCCAGTCGTTAAGCCTTTCATGCGGGCCAGAACTTACCTGGCAAGGGATTACGCTACTTTTAGACAGTTATAGTTACTGCCGACGTTCACTGGAAGCTTCGAACGCTTAGCCCTCACTAAAAGCAAGGACCGACGTTGTTAACGTTCCAACACTGGTCAGGCCTCAGCCCCTATACATCCTCTTACGAGTTTAGCAGGGACCTGTGTTTTTGATAAACAGTCGCCAGGGGTACTTTCGCTGCGACCCTAAGCCCTTACGGGCCGGGCAAGGCATATCGCGAACTTACGCCTGCTTTTTTGCCGAGTTCCTTCAGGAGCTTTCACTCGTTCACCTTGGCGCTTTTACGCCCACCTACCTGTGTCGGTTTACGGTACGAATCCCGCCATTTTAACTCTACGAGTTTTTCTAGGTGGTCTGATATTTGAGACGGCCGAAATGACTTTCGACTCTAGGAAATCCAATAATCCCCTCAAATATTTCGACCACGTCACTCTTCGATAAATGACGAGAGGGTCGGAATATTAACCGACTATCCATCCCCTACGCCCTTTCGGGTTCGGGTTAGGGTCGCCTAACCCTTGGCTGATTACCATTGCCAAGGAAACCTTAGGTTTTCGGTGTCCCGCATACTCTGCGGGATTGCGGTTACTCGTGCCAACATTCTCACTCCTCATCGCTCCATCCCGACTTACGTCGTAGACTTCGCAGCAATGAGGATGCTCCCCTACCATCGCTCACGCCTCGCTATGCTCGGCGTTCGCTCAAATGCAAAATGTAAAATGCAAATCTCAAAATGAAAATTTAAAATTAAAAATTTTCTTTGAAAATTTTTGATACCTAAATTTTGCATTTTGATTTTTGAATTTTGAATTTGAGTTCGTGCCAAACGCAGTGAGGCGCGAACGATTCTTATCTTCGGTATTGAGCTTAAGCCCCGTAAATCTTCGGCGCAAAATTCCTTAGCTAGTAAGCTATTACGCACTTTTTAAAGGATCGCTGCTTCTAAGCTAACCTCCTAGGTATCAATGGAATTTTACTTCCTTAAAACACTAAGCTCTTCCGAACCACGACAAAGTCGGGGTCAAGAATCCCGATAAAATCGGGAAAATTTAGGGACCTTAGATAAAGATCTGGGCTGTTTCCCTTTTGACTATGGAGCTTAGCCCCCACAGTCTAACTCCTCCCACTTTTAATTTCCCGGTATTCGGAGTTTAGTTGGAGAATCCGAGTAAAACCCAAGAGACTCCATCTAGTGCTCTACCCCCAGGAAAATGGAAGGGCTAGCCCTAAAGCTATTTCGGGGAGAACCAGCTATTACCAAGCTCGATTAGCTTTTCACTTCTTACCACAACTCATCCCAGAGTATTGCACGGCTCACGGGTTCGGGCCTCCTCCCGCATTTCTGCGGGGTTCACCCTGGTTATGGCAAGCTCGCTTGGCTTCGGGTCTCCCGCTTTCTCTCCTCTCGGAAAAATCCGAGAACGCGCTTTTAACACTTGATTTCTCTTTACCTTCAGGGCAAAACCCTTTAGATTAAAGAGAGAGCGGGAACTCGTTGGCTCATTCTTCAATAGGCACGCCATTAGTCTCGTCTACGACGAGACCCACGAATTAACACTAATCACGAATTTTATAACTAACGAATTAACACGAATTCGTGATTATTCGTTAAATAATTAGTAATGATTCGTAAGTCTTGTCGTAGACAAGACCTCTGACTTCTTGTAAGCATGATGGTTTCAGGTTCTATTTCACCGGCCTCAACGGCCTACTTTTCACCTTTCCCTCACGGTACTGGTTCACTATCGGAGATATCGTAGTATTTAGCCTTGGCCGACCCGCCAGCAACGCTAAAGCGTAGCTTTTGCGGGTTTGGTTAGTTCGGCCTGCTTCCTACAGGGTTTTCATTCCCCGTAGTACTCAAGAAAAATGATAAGGAGCATGAAATCGTTTTCGCCTACGAGACTATTACTCTCTATGGTTCCCCTTTCCAGGGTAATTTGACTAACGAAATCTCATCTAAATGTTCTCCCTCCAGAGCTTAAAGCTCCAGACATCATCTTCTTACAACCTCCCACACATAAATTATGTGCGGGATTTGGGCTCCTCCCTTTTCGCTCGCCGCTACTAGGGGAATTTTGCGAAGCAAAATTCCTGCGCGAAACTAACGCTAAACAATACGCTAAACTACGCTAAATTTTCGCGTGGTTTCGCGTTTTTAAAGTTTCGCGTTTGTTTCGCGAGAAAAATCGCTTCGCGATTTTTTTCTTTTCCTCCGCTTACTGAGATGTTTCACTTCAGCGGGTTCGCTTCGTGTCGCGAAGCGACACGATAGCACAGGTTCACTATGCTGGGTTTCCCCATTCGGAAATCCTCGGATCAAAGGTTGCTAGACACCTCTCCGGGGCTTATCGCAGTCACGCCACGTCCTTCTTCGCCTCGATATCCCAAGGCATCCACCATCTGCTTTTAAAATACAATTCTTACCCCTCACATACTTTACGTTGTATCTTGAAAAATTTTAAAAGACAGCGCAAAGTATGTGAGGGGCTACCTGTTATTATTTTTTCAAAGAACTTTCCCTTTGCCCCGTTAAATAGCCTTTTTTGGGCTAATTCCGCTTTTAATGGAATTATTTAACAGGGTAATTAAAAACCGCTTCAGGGAAGCGATTTTTAATAGATATCACAAAAATCCAGAATCTATCCGCTTCCTTTGTCTTTCTCTTTAAACTGAAAATTATTCACTATGACTTTTCTTTTTATCATGTCTTTTCTAATTTTAGCAAATCAAAAACACTTGTCAACCCCCCCTCCTTTTAAAAAAATGTTTTTAAATCTTAACCCCTTAACTTGTCTTTTAAGTTTCTGAGAATATCACCGGCAACTTCTTTTCCTGCCAAACCAAAAGCCAGTCCCCCGGAAATAACCAATAGAGCAACCAGACCGGTAAACAGGGTGAGAATCAGTTCTTTCCCAATCCCTAACTGTATCAATATGAGCAAAATGGCAAAAATCCAAATTGACCATTTAACGATTGTGCTGACCAACTGACCATAACCGAATTTTACTCCTTCCACTGCTGCCCGAAGCACTTTTTCCAGAATATCAGCGATAATTGCCGCTACTACGAAAATAAAAGCAGCAACCACGACATTCGGGAGATAATTCAAAACATCGGCAAGAAATTCGGCGAATTGGGTAAAGCCCAAAATCTCCACCGTAATTAACAAGAAAACAATCACTAAAACCCATTTAACAATCGCGCCGATAAATCCTGAAGCGTCAACTTTAATCTCAGCTTTTTCCAAAGCCGTTCTCCAGCCCTCTTTCTCAAAAATTTTATTGAACTTTATTCTTTTTAGAACCTCTGCCACTAATTTACCAATTGCAACGGCAATAACCCACCCAATTAAAAATACAACAATTGCTCCAATTAATTTTGGAAGAAATCCAATAAATCCCTGCCAGAATTTCAAAAGTTCGTTAATGGTTACTTCATACCAATCAATTAAAAGCATGGTATTTTTTATTTAATTAAATTACTAAATCTCTCTTGCCCCGTAGTTCCCGTTGTAGCCAAGATACTACGGGAGTCGACCTTTTTGCGTTACCATATAATATGCAAGAATTCATCGCGTTATTTACGTTCTAAAACCAACCGAGAACTGTTCTCGGCAATATTGCCGAGAACAGTTCTCGGTAGTTGCTAACTTACCATTTTACATTTTCGTCATTGCGAGGAGTGAAGCGACGAAGCAATCTCGTTATCTATATGTTTATGTTGGGATTGCTTCGCTGCGGCTCGCAATGACGTAG
>VGKE01000011.1 GCA_016867195.1 Candidatus Nealsoniibacteriota bacterium
ATTTTCGTCATTGCGAGGAGTGAAGCGACGAAGCAATCTCGTTATCTAATATGTTTATGTTGGGATTGCTTCGCTGCGGCTCGCAATGACGTAGTGACTATAAACAACGCTATTATTTCCTACAAATAAGATAATGTTTAAAAAAACAACTTTGAAAAACGGATTGAGGATTATTACTGTTCCTCAAAAAAGCACCCGGGCGGTGACGGTTTTGGTTTTGGTCGCCACTGGTTCAAAATATGAGAGAAAAGAAACAAGCGGCATTTCCCATTTTTTAGAGCATATGTTTTTTAAAGGAACCAAGAAAAAACCCGATACTACCGCCATTGCCGAAACGTTAGATAAGGTGGGAGGAATTTACAACGCCTTTACCGGCGAGGACTACACTGGTTATTTTGCTAAAGTTGACGTTTCTCATTTTGACCTGGCTCTAGATTGGGTTTCTGATATTTTTTTAAATTCAAAACTCAACCAAAAAGAGATTGCCAAAGAAAAAGGAGTTATTATTGAAGAAATTAATATGTATTACGACAATCCGATGTCTTACGTTCAAATTTTATGGAAAGAACTTTTGTACGGCGACCAGCCGGCTGGCTGGAACATTGCCGGAACCAAAGAGTCGGTGATGTCAACTTCCCGCCGGAAATTGTTAGATTATTTGCAAAACCAATATGTTGCCGCCAATACTGTTATTTGCGCCTCAGGGGGAATTCGGGAACAGCAGGCGATGAACAAGATTAAAAAATATTTTTCTTCAATTAAAAAAAATCCTCCTTTTAAAAAACCAGGGGTTCTTGAAAAACAAACAGGTCCGGAATGTCTTTTAAAAGGAAAAAAAACAGACCAGACCCATATTTGTTTTGGAGTAAGAGCTTATAATCTCTTCCATCCCTTAAGATACGTTCAGGAAATTTTAGGAGTAATTTTAGGAGGAATGATGAGTTCAAGATTATTCATTGAAGTCAGGGAGCGGCTGGGCCTGGCTTATTATATTTCCACCGATGTTTCAATTGATCCGGATGTCGGTTTTTTAGTTACCCAAGCCGGGGTTGATAACAAAAACGTTGAAAAAGCAATTTTAACTATTTTGAAAGAGTACAAAAAAATATCCCGGGAAAAAATTCCATCATCAGAACTCAAAAAGGCGAAGAATTATATCAAAGGCAAAATGACTCTGAACCTGGAATCATCCGATGCTTTAGCTTCTTTTTACGGGGTTCAAGAACTCTTAGAGGGGAAACTCTTAACTCCAGAAGAGATTTATGCTAAAATTGATAAGGTGAGCAGTAATGATATCTTGAGGGTTACCAAGGATATTTTTCAACCCCAGAAACTAAATTTGGCTCTGATAGGACCATTCAATAATAAAGAGAGATTTCAGCGACTATTAAAGTTTTAAAATCCAAAATCCAAATGACAAATGTCAAATCAATTTCAAAGCCAAAATGTCAAAATTTTTGGATTTCGGATTTTAGTCATTGATTTGAAATTTGGATTTTGACATTTGGATTTTATTTTTATGGATACAGAAAAATTATTAGACATATCCTGGAAAACTATTTTGAAGATTTCCTTCACGATTGTCTGTTTTTATATTATTTTTTCAATAAGAGATATTATAATTTGGTTTGTTTTTGCTTTAATAATCTCGGTTTTGTTTAATCCGGCAATTGACTTTCTTCAAAAAAACAGGATACCTCGCGTTTTCGGGGCTATTTCAGTTTATTTAGGAATATTTGGATTATTCACTGTTTTAATTTACTTAATAATTCCTTTGTTTATTTCTGAAATCCATGGATTTCTAAAAATTTTCCCCCAATATTTTGAGATGGCCTCTCCTTTTTTAAAAGACCTTGGTTTTCACACCTTTGAAAATATTGAGAGTTTTTTAGAGGCCTTTAGCGGCTCTCTTGAGGTAATGGCGGGAAATATTTTCAATGTCCTTTTTATTATTTTTGGAGGCGTTTTTACAACCCTGTTTGTAATTTTCACCGCCCTTTTCCTTTCTTTAGAGGAGAGAGCCGTTGAAAAGGGGTTAATGATTTTATTTCCTAAGAAATACGAAACCCAGGTCTTGAATATCTGGTCAAGGTGCCAGAAGAAGGTTTCCAGCTGGTTTGGGGCCCGGCTAATTGCCTGCCTGTTCGTGGGACTTGCTTCCTATGTTGCTTTTTTGATTTTTAAAGTAGAATATTCCTTCACATTAGCCCTGTTTAGCGGTATTTTGAATTTTATTCCTTATGTGGGTCCGCTTTTAACAGGAGTTATTCTTTTCTTGATTATTTTTCCCGGCGCGGCGCTCAAGGGAATTTTCGTCCTTATCGCTTTTACCTTAATTCAACAAATTGAAAATAGTATTTTGTCTCCTATTTTAATGAAAAAATTCGTTGGTTTGCCGCCGGCTTTGGTTTTAATCTCATTGGTAGTTGGAGCAAAGCTCTGGGGTTTATTAGGGGCGATTTTAGTTGTTCCTCTTTTTGGGATTCTTTTTGAATTCCTCAAAGAATTTCTCCAGAAACAAAAAGAGAAAGAATCATCTCTGCATGAGAGATAAATTCGACGTTATTATTATCGGAGCCGGACCTGCTGGTTTAAAATGCGCCGAGCAGTTTAAAAACTCAAATATTTCTGTTTTGCTCATTGAAAAAAACAAGGTTATCGGTCCCAAGGTTTGCGCCGGCGGATTAACATCTTTAAGCGCTGTTTTTGACTTCCCCGACTTAAAGGCAAGAGCCTTTGAAAAATTGATATTTTATTTTGCAAGTAAAAAACACGAAATTGATTTGGTTTATCCCATTAGAACCATAGACAGATATGACCTCGGTCAATATTTACTGGATAAAATAAAAGATTGTAAAAATATCAGAATTTTAAAAAAGACGACCGTAATCCAGATTAAAGAAAATAGAATTACTACCAGTAGAGGAGATTTTTATTATAAATGCTTGGTCGGTGCGGATGGGTCTTCCTCTTTGGCGAGGAAATATTTAGGTTTAAAATCAGAACTCTCAGTAGGTCTGTGTTATAAAGCTCCCAAAATAACCGATAATTTTGTGGTTTATGCAAGTCCTAAATTATTAGGTTCTGGATACATTTGGATTTTTCCTCATAAGAACTATACTCATATCGGTGTGTATTTTCATCCAGAAGTCTTTAGCGCCAAAGAAGCAAAAGAAATTTTAGATGATTTTTTAAAGAAAAATAATTATAGTTATTTTGATAATAAATTGGAAGCCGCGCCGATAAATTTTTTTTATCAAGGATGCGTTTTTAAAAATATATTTTTAATCGGAGACGCCGCGGGCTTGGCTTCGGAGATAACGGGAGAGGGTATTTCTTACGCTTTGATAAGCGGGAAGGAAATAGGCAGAAAAATAATAAATCCGGATTATAAAATGCCAGCCCTTAAAGAAATTTTGAAAATTAAAAAAAGGCAAAGAATAGCGGCCGGATTTGTTCGTAAATCTTTTCTTTTTCAGAAAATTTTTCTTTACTTCTCCTTAAAATTAATAAGAATAAAGTGGTTTCAGAAGCATTTTGGGTTTTAGAGAGTAATTTTATGAAGAAAAAAAATCTTAAAATTCCCTATCTTGTATCCGTGGTTTTTCCAACCGGCATTTGGGCTTTTTTGTGCGCCGCTTTCGGGGCTTTTCTTATTTTAGGCCGGGCTGATTTTGAAGCAACCGGAACCAGAACCGTTTTTATAGTCAGTTTTCCCTTATGCATGCTTTTTACCGTTTTACTTGCTTTTACAGAATACGGAATTTCGCGGTTTATAGGAATAAAAGAGAGAAAAGAATATCTGCGACTTTTAAATGATAATATTGTTGACGGACGACTCCTTCCGAATCTCCCGACAGAAACCGTTAAAAAAATATTTTACGCCATATTCAAGCAGCCGGGCAAGGGAATCAGAATAGGATACAAATACGGAATTTTAATAATTTCTTTGACTCTTTTTATAGAATGGTTCGCGAGCGGTTGGAAAACGACGAATCTTCCGATTATTTTTATAAGCGGAGTTATTTCTTATTCTTTGGTGGCGCTATTTGGGTCCTTTGTTGCCGAGAGGTCTGTTTATTCGATTATTAAAGAATGCAGAAAAATTTTAACAGAAAGAAAAGAAGAGTTTGAGGAACCAAAACTTATTACTTTAAGAAAAAAATTCAATTATTTTTTATTAGTTCCCTTATTGGTTATTGTCGCAATTTTCAGTTTTATTCCATTTTTTGATTTGAATGTCGTGATATTTTCATTTCTTGGATTGATTATGATAGCGGTTATTAATTATAATTTATCCTCTTCTATTTACGGTTCTTTTTCGGAAATTGAAAATTTCGCGAAAAATCTTCCCAAAGGAGAAAAAGCTGTATTCTCTACTGGAAGCTTGACGAGCGAAATAGCAAGTTTTTCAAAAAGTTTAAACGAAGCCGCGAATGAAATTTATATTTCCCGGAAAGAGATTGAACAGAGAACTAAAAAATTAGAGAATAGTTATCAAGAAATTAAAAAGAGAAAAGATGAATTAGAGAGATTTTACCAATTGACCATCGGCAGAGAATTGAAAATGGTTGAATTAAAGAAACAGATAGAGGATTTAAAAAGAGAGTCAAAAAAGATGAAAAGACAGATTAATAGTTAAGGCCGCGAAAACAAGAAATTAAAAATATGATAAAGTTAAACCATAAAAATTATGAAAAAGTTTTATATCTCTACGGCCATAGATTACGTTAATTCATTTCCCCACGCAGGCCATGCCCTGGAAAAGATTCAAGCAGATGTTGTTGCCAGATATCATCGTTTTTTGGGTGAGAAAGTTTTCTTTTTAACTGGCACTGATGAGAACTCTCTCAAAAACGTTCAGTCAGCGGAAAGAGAAGGGATTCCGGTAAAAAAAATGGTTGATCAAAATGCTAAAAAATTTTATCAATTAAAAAATACTTTAAATCTGTCCTTTGATGATTTTATAAGAACTACAGAGGGGCGACATATTAAAGGGGCTCAGAAATTATGGAAGATGTGCAAAAAGGATATTTATAAGAAAAATTATAAAGGACTTTATTGCGTGGGTTGCGAAGAATTTTATAAAGAGAATGAATTAAAAAATGGCCTTTGTCCCGAACATAAAAAAAAATTGGAGATAGTAGAGGAAGAGAATTATTTTTTTAAACTTTCTCAATACCAAAATCAATTAAAAGAAATTATAGAAAAAGATAAAGTTAAAATAATCCCAGAAAGCCGGAAAAATGAAATTTTAAACTTTATTGAGCAGGGATTGGAAGATATTTGTATTTCTCGTTCAATTCAAAGAGCCAAGGGTTGGGGGATTCCGGTTCTTGAAGATCCGAGTCAGATTCAATGGTGTTGGTTTGACGCTCTTTCAAATTATATTACTGCCTTAAATTACGACAAAGATGGTAAAAAGTTCCAGGAATTTTGGCAGGAGAATAAGAATAAATTGCATATCGTCGGTAAAGGAATTAATAGATTTCATAGCCTATATTGGAGCGCAATGCTTCTTTCGGCTAAACTTTCTTTACCCAATACAATTTTTGTTCATGGTTATTTAACTTCTAACGGTCAGAAAATGTCAAAGTCCCTGGGCAATGTCATTGACCCCTTTAAATTGGTTGAAAAATACGGAACCGATGCCGTCCGCTATTTTCTTTTACGGGAAATTCCGCCAACAGAGGATGGAGATTTTACTTATGAGAAATTTGAACAGAGATATAATAGCGATTTGGCATCGGGAATAGGGAATTTTGTTGCCAGAGTGAATACTATGGCTAATAAATTAAAAATTAAAAAATTAAAAATTGATTTAAAATTTAAAATTAAAAATTTAAAATTAAAAAATAAGATTAGAGAAACAAAAAATAGTTATAGGAAAAATTTGGAGAATTTTAAATTCAACGAAGCATTGAAAGTGATTTGGGAGTTGGTTGGTTTTTGTGATAAATACATAGAGCAAGAAAAACCTTGGGAAGGGAAAGAAAATTCTGAAAAAGTTTTATCTGACTTGTCTTTTGCAATAGACAATATCGCCGATTTACTGGAACCTTTTTTACCTCAAACTTCAAAAAACATCAAAAAAAGAAAAGTCCCTCTTTTCCCTCGCTTAAGATAAAATATATGCCAATAGACACCCATGCTCATATTAATTTTGAGGCGTTTAATCGGGACCATGACGAAGTAATCAAACGTTCTTTGGCTGAAGATATTTGGATGGTTAATGTCGGCTCAAAATACAGCACAAGCAAAAAAGCGGTTGAGATCGCCGAACGTTACGGTAATGGGGTCTATGCAGCCGTTGGTCTTCATCCGATTCATGCCAGAGACGAGGAATTTAGCGCGGAAAATTATAAAGAGCTGGCAAAATCAAAAAAAGTGGTGGCAATTGGCGAAATCGGCCTTGATTATTTTAAGGACTACGGGAAATTCAAAGATATTCAAAAAAGGATATTTTTAAAACAATTAAATTTAGCAAAAGAATTAAATCTCCCGGTTATTATTCACTGCCGGATGGCCCACGAGGATCTCTTAGAGATCCTAAATTTTCAATTTTCAATTTTCAATTTTCAATTAAAGGGCGTGATTCATTGTTTTACTGGAAATTGGCAACAGGCAAAAGAATATCTGGATATTGGTTTTTATTTAGGTTTTAATGGAATAATTTATAAATTGGATTTAAAAGAAGTAATTAAAAAAACTCCTTTAGAGAGAATTTTGCTGGAAACAGATTGTCCGTATTTAACGCCTCCTCAAGAGGGGGATAAAAGAAACGAACCGGTTTTCGTAAAATACGTTGCCCGGGAAATTGCTAAAATAAAAAATATCTCTTTTAAGGAAGTCGCCAAAACTACTACCCGCAACGCTCAAACCCTCTTTGAAATATAAAATAAAATTGTGCGGAAAAATGTACGAGGTCGGACCTCGTACAAAATCTCGTACAGTATTCTATGCCTTATAGAAAAGAAAAATTTGAAAATGGAGATATTGCTCATGTTATTTTGCATGCCCTTGACGAGAACGATGTTTTTAAAGATACAGATGATTATTTTCGGGGAATATTTTCTTTGTATGAATTTAATAACTTAAATCCGGTTTCTATATTTCGAAGGAGAATGAGCAGGATGGCCTTTAAGAGAAAAAATGTACGAGGTCCGACCTCGTACATTTTTGTGGACGAGAGAGATAGAATGGTAGATATTTTATGTTTTTGTTTTATGCCAAATCATATTCATATACTTGTCAGACAAATTAAAGAAGGAGGAATAACTGAATTTATGCGGAAAGTTGGCACGGGGTATGGCGGTTATTTTAATAGAAAAAATAGAAGACGAGGGCATGTTTTTCGAAACAGCTTCAGTGCTATAAAGATTAAAACCGACGAACAATTAAAAATTGTATTTGCGTATATTCATGCGAATCCAATCTCTTTAGTATATAAAGATTGGAAAAAGATAAGAATAAAAGAAAACGATTTAAATCGAATAATTAGATTTTTGGAAAAATATAAATGGTCTAGCTATCTTGATTATATAGGAATTCAAAATTTTTCGTCGGTTACTCAGAGAGATTTTTTTCTAGATTTATTTGGAGGAGAAGAAGGATATAAAAACTTTTTTGAGGATTATATAAAAAATAAAGGAGAATTAAGTAAGTACGAAGAATTATTTCTTGAATAACGAATAAAAAAATATACGGAAAAATGTACGAGGTCGGACCTCGTACATTTTTTAAAAAATCTCATATCTGTCAACGACTTTTTTTGTTGTTTAGTTTGTGATAACATCATATGTAAGAATTCACCGCGTTATTTACATTCTAAAACCAACCGAGAACTGTTCTCGGCAATATTGCCGAGAACAGTTCTCGGTAGTTGCTAGCTTACCATTTTACA
>VGKE01000012.1 GCA_016867195.1 Candidatus Nealsoniibacteriota bacterium
AACCTAAGCCGAGCCAACCGGTACTAGGCATTGTGATATTGCCTACTTTAACTAAATCGCCCTCGGCATCTACTTTGAATTTCTCCGTCCCTCCGACCGCCAATCCCAGGAGAGTATAATCAGCAGTGGCTGTTGCCGGGTTAATGTAGAGAGAGCCCTGGCCAACACCCGCGCCCTGAGGGGTATAAGAAAAAGTTGCCAAGCCGCTGGCAGTAAAAGTGGTAAAGGCGCCGGTGTTGGGCGTGGTAGAGCCGATGGCGCCGGGCGAAGCCCAAGTGGAACCAACTAACTTCTTGGCTTCAAAAGCAGCCGGCACCGCGCCCAATCGTTTCCTTGGTGAGAAAACCTCTTCATAAGTAGCATCGCAACTGGCGTCAAACTGAACTTCCAAATAAATCGGGTCCTGGTTGAAATTAACGTTGGACAAACTGCTGTTGCTGCCCAGCAAGACGGAAAACAATCCGCTTGTTGTGCTGAGCGTGGCGTCGGAAGTGGCGGTCCATTCTTCTGACCAGAGCAAAGCGTCGCCAGTAGCAGTGAGATGGTTATAAAGCAAAAACTGCATACACTTGGTGTTATCGCTGACCGCCAGGTCGCTGGAATCAGTCAGTTTTCCCTGAAAATTGATTTGCTGGTTGAAAGCAGCCAATGCTACTGAAAAGAAGATACCTATACCCAAAAGCAGGATAGGAATAACTATCGGGATTTTTATCGCAAAACTACGCAAAACAGTACGCCAAACTACGCGAAACTTATAATTATTTTTTTCTCGCTGTGTCATAAACTCTTCTTATTATTTGGACACCGCCTGGCGCTCCAAAATTTATTAAATATCCCACTTTATACTGAGACCCTTTAAGATAA
This sequence comes from Candidatus Nealsoniibacteriota bacterium, assembly GCA_016867195.1. Classification (GTDB taxonomy): domain Bacteria; phylum Patescibacteriota; class Minisyncoccia; order Minisyncoccales; family GWA2-38-27; genus VGKE01. The sequence goes on from VGKE01000012.1 coordinate 865, forward strand.
TACCAAAATTGCTTTATATCATCTTTTGTTAAATTTGGTTTGGCTTTTAATTCTACTAAAATAATATCGTTTACTATTAAGTCCGGAGTATATGTGCCAACCTTCTCTCCGTTATAATAAATATTAATTCTTTTCTCTTTCTCAACCTTTAATCCCTTATAATTTAAACTTAAAAAGAAAGCATTATGATAAATTTTTTCTTTATGATTATTTCTAAAATGTTTATAAATATCAAAAGATATGCCTTGAATAATATAGGACTCATCTTTGTATAATAATTTAGCGTAGTTTTGCGTCATGTTTCGCGTGGTTTCGCGATTTTCTTTTTATAAAGGGATAAAATTCCTCCCAATATTATAAGCGCTAACAATATATATATGTAGGTCCGGTATTTTTCCAGCCAGAAGATTGGCTCCTCTAATAACATTTCTCCCAGTATCTCCATCTGGCCATAAATTTGTTTCAAGGTCTGATTTTTGTAATCAAGAATGCTGATAGTCAAAGGATAAACCCCGGGTTGAGGCGGCTGAATAATTGCTTCGTAAGCGGTTTTTTCTTTGTTAATGCGCAAAAGGAAAGAAAATAATTTATTGTCTCTTTCTAAAGTAACCATTATTGTTTTCAAAACCTCAGGCACTTTTTCATAAGCCAGGGAAGCGCTTAAAGGAAGCTCGGTTTTCAGTTCAATCTTGCCGTCTATTGGAATTAATCTTCTGCCTTGCTGAATAAACTCAAATTCTTCCAAGGTTATTTTTTCAATTTCTGGCGGAGGCGGCTCAATTGGCGGGGGCGGCAGAATAATGGGCGGAATTACTGGTGGAACGACGCTGGGTATTGCCGAGGTAATGGCGCCGGACGCGTAATTGCCGGCCTTGTCATAAGCAAAAGCAGTATAATAATATCTCACCCCATTTACTAAACCCGTATCAACAAAAGAAGTGCCTGCGTTATCGTAAACAACAGTGCCGTCCCAGGGCTCAAGAGGATAAAAATCCTCGCTTCTGACTATTTTGACTGCTTTGAAATCAGGGTCTGGAGGATTTTTCCAACTCAGAACTATTTGGCTGTCTTCTGGCGTTGCTTCAAAATCAGAAATGTTGGCTGGCGGAGTAATGTCCGGCGGAGTTAAGGTGGTAAATCGCTGGTCAACGGTTTCTGTCTCATTTCCACTGGGGTCCTGGCAAATGATTTTGAAATAATAATTAGTGGCTGGCAAAAGCTCGGTTATTCTGGTTGAGTGCTTCAAGTAAAAAGCGGCTTCGGAAATCGCCTCTTCTTTATATTCCGGGGTTCTGCCCCAAAAAACCTGACAAAGAGCCGGCTTATTTGTTTCCCAGTAAATATCAGCGGAATTAAGCATAATCCGGCTTATTAAAAGATTGAAAATAATCGGGAAAATCGTTGCCGGACCCGGCTTGACTAAAACCGGCGATACCGGCGGTACCGGCGGAGGGCAATCTGAAGGACAATTCTCGTATGTCTCGCCAGATTCCAGTTCACAAATGCCGTCGTAATTGCAGACGCAGTCAATCCAGCAGGTAATTCTGTCTTCGCCTAATTCCGGCTCGCAAATTCCATTGCCGCAGTGGGAAATAACATCTAAGGAAACATCAACCTCTCCCTGGTCAGAAACAGCCCGAACAAAAATTGGATTATTAAGGAGCAGGACAAGTAAAACTATAATGGCCGTATATTTTTGGAAACATTTCATTTTTGAATTTTTAATTTTGAATTTTAATTCAATGATTGAATTTTTTAATGTTTTAAAATTTATCCATTTAAAATTGATTTAAAATTTGAAATTCAAAATTAGAATTTTGTATCATTGCGTTATCGCTGTCCCTGTAATCTGGCAACTGTAGCTGCCATTGGGCGCGAAAACGTCTTTCTGCTCGGCTGCCAGGCAAAGCGCGGTGTTTGTGCCAGCAGTTGACTCACCGGACGAGGCAACTAAAATATTTTCCGTGCCCTTTAATCCTAAATAATATTTGTTAGTGGGAATAGTTGTGCCCGCGTCATAACAAACTGTCCCGCTTCCCCAGGTTCCTGTATTAACGTCATTGCCAAAGGCAGAAAAACCGAATTGATAACTGCTGCTGTCTGCTGACCAAGCCTCAGGCGTTCCGGTTAAGGCCTCGGTGTAATCGGTAAAATAAGCGCTTCCGTCTTTTCTTAAACAATTGGTCTGGCCAGCGCTGAAAGAAAGGGTGTAGCCGGCCGGCGCATTGGTTTGAACTCTCCAGACACCGCCCGTAGCCGTATTCGTTACTTTATGAACATTAATTTCCATATTATTCGGCTGGTCTATTACCAAATCTCCTTCATCCGGCACGGTCAGGGAAATATAAATCGCCTCTTCTATCTGACGATAACCGGCTTTTAATTTATAACCACTAGGGCTAAACGACCCGCCGGCCCCCACCTCACCAATCGTATCAATCATTTTGTAGCCACTAAGAGTTGAAACTTGAACATCGCTCCCGCCGACATTAATGGAATCCGGCCGAATCCGATAATTATTGCTCGCCATTGCCAAAACCGAAAAGGAAATCATCAGTAAGCATGGTATTATTAAAATAGCAATAAAACATTTCACCTTATTTATGTTTAACTATTAAATTTATCCTGTCGCTCCCGTTTGTTTAAAATGCTGCGTTTTTTGCGTTTTATTATTACTACCGAGACAAATACTAAGGGAATAAGAATAACGAGGAAGAAGATAATCTTGCCCGAAGTAAATTCGCCGGCTGAGAGAAATTCAGCTTTTAAATCCTTTAAAAAATCCTGGCCGACTTCTTTCAATCCTCTTTCTCTCAACCCCTCAACCGGGTTAATTTCTCCGGCTTCAAACTCCAGGCGGTAGTTGTCGCTTCGCATCACCTGAGCGAGGAGGGACGAGGGGGCAACAAACAGTAAACAAATAACAGTTAACAACTTCATATTATTGCTCTATTGTTCTATTGTTGAAGTTTCTGGTTGGTGAAGTTTATAAGATGATATATTTCTTTCGGCAAGATCTTTAACTCTTTAAAAATATGTTGATATTGTTCTTCTTTTAAGAGTTTTCTAATTTTTGCTTTTTCGTTCCAATCTAAAGATTCTATAATTGAACCGAAACTTATCCGATAAAAACGGATTTTATCCTTTTTTTGATATCTTCCCCAACCCTCTGCAATGTTGGCCGAAACAGAATCCACGGCTTCTACAAACTGTCTGCCAATGGTTCTTTGCGCAAAATAATCCCATTTGATAACAATCTTCCAAACATAATTAGACAACTGAAAGGCGATTTTATAAGCATCAATGTCGTTGAGTTGTAAATATCTTTTTTCCATTATTCAATGTAACAATAGAACAATGCGACAATGGAACAATCACATCTTCCGCCTTATCTCAAAATTCCTAAACACCCAGCCGAGAACCAAAACAATCAGCGCAAAAATCAAAAGAGCCGGCACAACAATCTTCCATGGCAGAACCCAAAAACTGACTGACTTTTCGTCAATAATATCCTGATAACCGCGGTTAACTTTTGCTAGAGCAGTATAGCGGCCAATGGCAAAACCCTTGTCCCATTTCACTGTTCTTAAACGCAAAGAGTCAGGCATGGCAAACCAGGGAGTTAATTCAATTTCTTCCACTGTTCGGCCTAAAAGATTCTTTATTTCCACCAGACCGTAAGGAACAAGATGAACATTGCCCTGGTTTTCAAAAGCCAGTTGAAAAGAAAATGGCCCTTTCTCGTAAAACTTTTTTAGAACAGCCATTTTAATCTCTTTGAGAAAACCATTTTCCCAAACTTCGCCCTTCACCCTGACCAGATAAAGGGAGGCGATTCTGGCCCTGACCTTTATTCCGGCTGCTGCCTCGCCGGCTTCTGCTTCTAATTCGGTTGCCGTAGGAATAGCGGAAATAAGAACCGCGCCGTAGCGGCCGCCCGGCTCAGCGTCTTCGGGAATAGTAATCTCAATGGGTAAAACCATTTTCTCAGCGTGTTGAAGAGTAAATTCAGTTATTTCCGGTTTTAAATAGTCCTTTAGGGTATACGGTCCTTTTTCTTCGCCTAAAAGCACAGTCGCGGTTTCCCCGGCTTCACTGCCAATAAAGTCCTCGGCGCTGACAACAAATTTCATTTCTCTTCCCAAGCGACTGGTAATGGTCAATTGCCTGACCGCTCTCTGGCCCGGGTCAAGAAAAAGTTCGTTTTCCGTTGGCCCGACAAAAAAATCGCCGCTCACTACAATATTCGGTAGTTTTTCAATGGTATAAGCCAAAATCTCCAAGCCAAAAAGCCCGAAACTTATTACAAGTCCTCCGATGAGCATCGCTCGGATTAAAATTCTCTTTTTCATATTGAATTGTGGTTAATTTATTGCGAACTGGTAGCCGTGCCGGTAATAGTACAACTGTAAGAACCTGATGGAGCGTAAATCGTATCTTGTTCTGCTGCCACGCATATTATAATGTTTTCGCCCGATTGGTTGGTTGCCGAATTATTGGTCCCCACGTTTATCTTGCTCGTGCTTTGAAATCCCATATATTTCTTATTGGCTTGGGTGGCGCAGTCGGCCCCGGTTCCCCATTTGCTGGTGCCGCCAGTAATATAAGTTCCTTCCACATTAAAACCAAATTCATAGGCATTAGTCACAGACCAGGCGTCTGGTGTTCCTGTAGAGGCCTCAGTATAATCGGTAAATCTTTCTCCGGTGGCGCTGGCATAGAGACAGTCGGCTGTGGCAGTATTAAATTCCAGTTTCCAACCATCAGCCGAATTGGTTTTAACGTTCCAACTTGCACCATCTGCCGCATTGGTTACTGTGCTTACAGTAGCGCTCATATTACCTGGCTGGTTTAAAGCAAGGTTGGTGGAAGGCACGGTCAAAGAAATCCCCTCGTCAACCGTTAAAGTCACGGCCGCGTCGCCGGTAGCTTCAGCTGACTTTACCACCACTGGCTCAAAAATAATGGGAATAGCCAATAAAATCACTCCGCCTACCATAATAAGAATCAATATCTTTTTCATTTTTTATTTTTACCCCCCCCTCTTTTAAGACTCATGTAAACTATTGGCGATTCTCTTCTTCAGATGCCCGTAAGCACTTCTAAACTGCTTCAATTGTTTCTCTCTTACGATGGCATCTTTCTGTGATTTGAATGCCTCGTAATAAATAAGAGAAAATATTCCTCTTTGGGCAGTTGAAAAAGTTTTTCCCTGATTGTGTTCTTGAATTCTTCTTTTAAGATTGTTTGTATAGCCTATGTATAGCCTTCTATCTTTGTTGCTTTTTAATACATAGACATAAAACATAAGTTCTAAAAGAAGGGGGTGAATTTTTTATTTTTTATTTTTTTTAATGCCCCCCCCCTGAAGGGTCCGACCTTTTTGTGAGGCACTTTCCAATTCTACTAACTACTTCTCACTCTGTATCGGCACTAAAATATACAAATAGTCCTCTCCTTTCTTTTCCCGGAAAACCGGCACAATAATTCCCGATTCCTTATCTTTTGGTTTTACTTCCACCTCGTCGGAAAAAGCCGCTTTAATTTTTGCCTTAACTTCCTCGTCTCTTTCGGTGGAAGGAACTACCACCATGCCTTCCCGCGTTACCGGTTTGATAAAGACCCTGGCCATTTTTTCGGAAAAACCAAAAGCAAGTTTCTTGATTTCGTTGGCGATTTGAACGACAATTTCGGTGGCTGCTGCTAATTTTTCTTTTATAAAATTATCAACAATAAAATAGCCGGTTTTAACCACCTGCCAAATTTCTTTTGTTGTTTCCCCGATAATTAAAATCAGTTTTGAATTGCTAATTTTTGAAATTGGTTTTTTTATAATCTCGCCCAACCAATCAAAATACTCCTGATAAACATCTAAGGTGCCGGAGATAGTGGCTGAATAAATTTCGTCCTGTTTTATGGAGATAACGGTTTCTTTAATTGGCGCGGAAATGCCGATTATAATTTTTTTAAACAAATCCTTTTGTAAAGCAACGCCGGTGATGAGTAAAATAAGAGCGATTCCGTAAATCACTCCAAAGCGGACGACCGGAGAAAAAATAATTTTTTTAATAACCCGATGAAGGATTTCGCTTACCTGAAAAGATAAGGATTTAACCGGAATAAGTTTCAATTCGCCGATCGGCAAGTTCTCCGGCGGCCTGCCGAGATCTTCCTTTTCTTGAGTCAATTGGAATTGAAGATGTTTTCCGTTTTTTAGATTATTGTTGTACTCAACAATTTTTCCAAGATACTCTTCCAGCCAATCCTTAGTTGTTACCCAGTTTCGACCGAATTTTATTGCTTTTAGTTTTCCCTGCCGCGCGCGCAAACTCAAATACTCTTGCGTATAAACGCAATATTTTGTCGCTTCTTGTAAAGATATATAATTGTTGGTTTCCGCAGGGCTTGACATATAACTTAAGATAAGTAAGATAAACAAAGAAGGCCTAAAAAAAATTACCTTTAAGTTTAGTCGCTTGGGGGTTTAATTTTCAAAGGGTCTTCCTTGCCCGCCATCGCCTTCAGCGAAGGCGGGTTTTCTTATTTCATTATCATCAAATTAAAAATGCCTGTCAATGGGCAAATTGTGGATAACTATCGGATAACAAATATGGGGTAAATCCCGACTATCGGCTTGGGCCTGTTCTCGGACAGACGCATAGGTCTGCCCCTACTCTTTTTGATTAAGATAATCTTTGATAATTTTAATATTTTCCTCTTTATCTTTTTTTATCCCTAATAGTTTTAATTCCGAATCAGGGGCTAAAAACTTTGCCCTCCTTTCTCCAAACAAATCTGGAAAACTTGAAAATTGATAATTATTTAAAAAACAAAAAACCTCTTCTTCTTTTTCAATTCCCCCCTCTCTCCAATTTTGCCGATAAACATCTAAGGGGT
>VGKE01000013.1 GCA_016867195.1 Candidatus Nealsoniibacteriota bacterium
AGCCATTATATTAAAAAATCAGAGTTGACACTATTTTTAAAAAGAAAAATGCCAGATACTTAATCCGGCAATATGTAGTTTCCGGCCATTTATGTTAGATGAAATGAAATCTCTCTGGCAACATTACTTACAAAAAAGTGTGCCCTATGTTACCGACGATGTCAGAAATGACAACTCTTTCTTGCTTCATTGTGTCGCGGTTGCGAACAGTAACCGTGTTATCTTTCAACGTCTGAAAATCACAGGTAACAGAAAAAACGACACCTATTTCGTCTCCGCGGCGATACCTTCGGCCGATTGAGCCGAGTTCATCATATTGACAGACGAAATGAGGTTTTAATAATTGATAAACTTCTTTGGCTTTATTAACGATATCTGGTTTATTTTTAACCAAAGGCAGGACAGCAACCTTTACCGGAGCAATTCTTTTATCTAATTTTAATAAAATCTCAACTTCTTTCACTGCTTTGGTTGTTTCTGTCCGGCCGCCCCTTACTTCCGTGTAGGCCTGGCAAAGAAAAGCGAATAAACTTCTATCTACCCCCACAGATGTTTCTATTATATATGGATAATATGCTTGCCCTGAACCCGCTGAAGAGTATTTCAAGTCCTCGCCGCTGTATTTTGCGTGATTATATAAATCCCACTCCCCTCGATTATGAACTCCTTCTATTTCTTTCCAGCCCAAAGGAAACTTATACTCAATATCTACCTGCCTTTTGGCATAATGGGCCCTTTCTTTTTCCGGCACTTCAACCGCTCTTAAATTTTCTTTTTTTATTCCCAGATTATAATACCAATTTAATCTTTCCTTAAGCCAGAATTCAAACCAATCATCTGCGGACGTAGGATGACAGAACCATTGCATTTCCATTTGCTCAAATTCTCTTGTTCTAAAAATAAAATTGCCCGGGGTTATTTCATTTCTGAAGGCCTTGCCAATCTGGGCAATGCCAAAAGGAATTTTCAAGCGCATTGTCTGCAAAACATTTTTAAAGTTTAGATAAATCCCCTGGCAGGTCTCTGCCCGCAAGTAGGTTTGGGAGGCCTCATCTTCAACCGGACCGACAAATGTCTTCATCATTAAATTAAATTTCCGCGGTCTGCTCAATTCTCCTTTACACTCCGGACAGGCGACCGGTGCCGAGGTTCGCCCCCGGCCAAAAATGTTGGGGGGTCGCCCCCCCACAATTTCGTCTTGACGAAATCTTTTATGGCATTTTTTGCATTCAACAAGTTCGTCGGCAAAGCCGGCTGTCAGATGACCCGATGCCTGCCAGACCTTTGGCGACATTAAAATCGCCGCATCCAAACCAACAATATTTCTCTGTTCTTCGATTTGCCCGCCTAAATTTTTAGAAGAAAAAGTTTGGCGGGTCATCTCGTCCCACCAAGCCTTTTTAATGTTATTTTTCATTTCCACGCCTAAAGGCCCAAAATCATAGCAGGACCCAAACCCTCCGTAAATCTCTGATGACGGAAAAATAAACCCCCTCCTTTTAGCCAAAGACACGATGTTAGATATTAAATTTCCCATTCTTTTATCTTACTCAATTTTTAAAAAAATAAAAAGGGCAGAGTCCTTGTCCAGCCACCCTCACAACGGTTCCCTGGCTCCTTGAGAGATAATTTAAGATGCTCGGTCCACTGCATCGCAGCCACTCCTCCGAGGGCGACGATCACCTGCACATAGCAGGAAGCCAACGCCCCTCGAAGAGTTTGGGCTCTTGGATTTTTGCTCTGTCTCAAGAATAATAGATTGCTCTCATAGTCTCCAAATTCACCTCCTTCTCAGCCTTTCAAATCGCACCACCGCGATCCATCTGATTATGAAGATTTATCATCCACTCCTGTTACCAAACAAATGCAACGGCTCGGCGAAGCTAATTCTCGGTTTAGCGCCAACACTATTGTGCCTTTTTTGGCCTTCATAACTTCTCCTTTCGTTTTTCATTTTCTCTCAAGAAACCCGGGAACTTAAGAACCGAATTTATATTACCAACTTTCTTAAAAAAAGTCAAAGTTTTGTTATTACTCCGGTTTTTCCTTCAATGATTGTCTCGGTCCATTGGTCTTCGCCAGTGATTACTGCTTCGCCTATAATTTCCTCTCCGGAGTCCAAAAAGACATAAAAAGAAATAGCCGGCGCTTCGTTTATAATTCCTCTACCCGCCTCCATATCGCCAACGAGCCAGACAACCTCCCGACTCTGGCTGTCATAGGTAAAATTCGCTTTTTCTTTTTCCGGAGAAATCTGTCCGCTTAATCTAACCCCCGGAGGCAAAACCGCTTTTACTTTAATATTTTTAACATCATTAAAATGATTCTTTGCCTGCCAGGTAATGGTATAAATATTTTCTTTAACAGAAAATTCCTGAAGAATAACCAATTTTGAGTTTACTTTTGTTTCAAATTCTTCTTTTACCTGAGAAAGAAGAACCGTATTTTTTAAGAGAGTATTTTTGTCCCAGGGGCCGCTGATTTGCCAATCCCTTTTCAATTCTATCCAGAACCCAACCCTGCCCTCTTCCCCCTTGTCCAGAAAGCGAAGTTCAGGAACATCTCTCCAGTCCCAGATAATGGAATTATCTCCTTTATTAAACTTGCCGAAATCAGTTCTTACTGTTTCAAAATCAAAGACCTTGCCATCTAATCTGGCCACTAAAAATAGGTCGCGGAAGGCCTCTTCTCCGATATTTCGAAAATAAATTTCATAATAAAGGAGTTCTCCGGGATTGGCAACATACCGGGACTGGCCGTTTATTTGTTGAAAAATAGAAAGCCGGGGCTTTACTATTTCTACTCCCTTGCTCGTTTCTTTCAGGGGAATAAATTTATCTTCTAACCAAATTCCAAAAACCGCCTTAAAAATTTTCTGGTCCCTGACCTCTCCTGACAATCTTCCTTTAATATCAATCCTTCCTCCTTCGGCTTTATTTAAAAGAGGGATTTCCCATTCATTTTTTTCCAACGAACGGGGGCTGCTTTCTAAAAATTCAAAGCCAGAAGGATATTCAATCCTGACGCCCAAGTTAGTTAAAGGAAAATCTAAAGTAGAAAAATAATTCAGGGAAAATTTAAAATCCCTGCTCGCTTCTATTTTTGAAGGAAGGTCAAATTCAAAAGTAAGGACAGTTGGCTTAATCACGGTATTGAAAGTGGTGGATGATTCGTATCTTGCCTGAAGATTTTTCGGCTTATAACTTAACCGGGCTGTGGCTATTTTCACCTCGCCCTCCTTTCCCATAAGACGGCCCTTAAATCTAAAGCTCTTTTCTTCACCGGGATAAATATCTCCCAGGTCCTCGGGTCCGAGCTCTTTTCTTCTGGAAAAACCCTCGTCTCCTATAGTATTTTCCGGAAATTCAAAAATAAGCCGCGGCTCTTCCAGGCGCACGTTTCCGTTATTTTTATACTTGACGATATACTCAACCTCCTGGCCAATAACTATTTCTCTCAACCCTAAAATCTCTAATTTTAAGATTTCCTTGGAGTAAGGATTCTTTTGCCAATACCAATAACCAGCTGCGCCTAAACCAATGCCGAAGATTATAATTAAAAAAATGATTTTTTTCATTAATTTATGGTCTGAGAATTTTTAATTTTGAATGATTCTTTACAGATTATTTTATGTTTGAATATGGGAAAAGTAAATCCGGGAAAATTTTTCTAAGGGTTCTTTTAATTCCTGGTCTATTTTTAATCGTGATAAAATATTCCAGTTATTTTTTAAAAAAAGGCGGAGAATTTTGATTGTTTCCGAAGTAATTAAAATTTTATCTTTCAAGGCGCCATTAGAACATCTGAAACAAACTATTCCATTATTTCTCGGGGAAAAATTCATTATGCCTGGATTTAATTTTTTCTGGCATTTAACGCAGTGGTATAAATCAATCTGATAGCCGAGAATGGACAATAAATTCCAAATAAAATAATGGCAGATAATTTTCAATTTCCCCCCGCTCTTTTGCGAAAAAACGGGGTTCAATGAATTTTCAATTTTCCAATTATTTAATTTGTTAAAAACTTCATTTAATAAATTAAATACCGCTTCATCTTTTTCCTCGCCCCTAATTAACTCATTAGCATTTTCAGTGATTTGATAAGCGATTTCTAATTTATTTAAGTCCTTTCTAATCTCAGGAAACTTATTTATTACGGTTGCATCGGTTAAAGTTTTATAATTTTTTCCCTGGATAAATTCAATTTCGGATAAATAAAAGATATCTGCTCCGGGCCTCAATTTTGATTTTATCTTCCTAATTGCCCTTCCCAGAACTTCCAACTTCCCGAAATCTTTAGTATAAATAGAAAAAATTTGGTCCGCCTCGCGGAAATCTTCTTTTTTTAAAACAAAACCCTGGGTCCGATAATGCACCGCCATAATAAAAATTCTCTTGTTTTTATTTCTCCCAGAACTTTTTAATTCTTTCTATTGCTTCTTTTTCTTTAAGGTCTAATAAATAAATCTTAGTCAAGGTTTTAAATAAAGCCAATCTTTCCTCTGTGTCCATTTCTGGAATTTTTTCAAGCAAAAAATCCCTTTTTTCCGGGCTGATTTTTAACCCCTGGACAAAATTCTCTAAACTTTGATTGTTAATTAAAATATGGGCCATTTTATTATTTTTTTCTATTTATTTTCTTTGTGTCTTTCCCCTTGTTCTTCCCTCCTTGTTTTCTTCTCTTTTTCTCTTCCCCTTGTTTTTTGTCTTCTTCTACTAGAAAGAAAAAAATAAGATCTAATAACCAGTCCAAAAAACTTTTTTGGCTACCGACCACATCTCTGTATTCTTTACCTTTTTCAGTATTCAAAAATTTTTTCATTCTGTCCGATTCAACTGGTATTCCCCACTCTTCTAAAAAATCTTCTATTATTCCCTCATCCTCGCTGCCTTCTTCACCCAAGTCGCCCTTAAGATCTTCCAAACCTTTTCCCCTATGCAAAACATCGCTGATAAACTCGGTAGGATTTTTTCCTTTTCCTTTAAATTCCTTTTCAATTCTTCTCAAATCTTCTCTTGTTTTCTTTTCTTCTTTTAGTTTATTTTCTATGAATTCGGATATCAATCTTTCTTTTAACCTGGAATAAACGGTCTCAACTCCTTGTTCAGCTTTTTCCGGCGATTTAGCCAAACCCCTAATCTCTTTTCCAACTAATTTCCTTATCTCTGCCTCTCTCTCATTGTTTTTTAACGTCCACTCTTCACCAGCCATTTCCTTTAATTTTTCTTCGGTTTTTTCCTTTAAAAATTGAATGGCTTCATTTTCTTTTTTTAATGTTCTAATCAGCGGTCCTCCAGATTTGTCAATGACTTCAAATCTTTTTCTGATTGTTCCTTTTTTTTGTATCTGATACCCTAATAATTCGTCAGCTAATTCACGAGTATAGTCCTTGTTTTTTATCTTTTCTATTTTTTTCTCTTTTTCTTCGGTGGTTAGATCACCTCTATTTCTAATATTCTCTATTTGCCCATTTATTAACCGATCCTTAAACTCTCCTCCTAATCTCTCATAATTTTCTTTTATATACCCTTTTTTATAACTCAAATAACCCTTGACTTCTTCCCATTCTTTTATTGTCCTTTTATTTCCAGCCTCTCTTCTTAAATCCCGACCACTAATCTTCTCAGCCATTTCTTGCATTACTGGGAACAACTCGTCTAATTCTCTCTGTTTTTGAGACACTGTCAAAGCATCTTGTCCCCTTTCAGCCGTTTTTAAATCTCTCTCTGCTTTTTCCGCTTTCCCCTGAAGAAAATTTAAAGCCAAACTCAAGCCGTCTGGAGAAACTCTTCCATCTTTAAAATCCGCAATTATTGCTGATATATTTTCAATTTCTGCCCACTCTTCTTCATATTCTTTTTTCTCCATCAATTCTCGGAATGCTTTGTTTTTGGCAGCTATTTCAATTTTTCTTTCATCAGAAACATCTATGGGTTCGCCCTCATCTTTCAGCTCTCCCTGATGCTCTTTAAACCACTTGATAGCAAATTCATTATGCCTGTCTTCGTATTCTTGTTTTAAAAACTCCTCAGCTTTTTCTTTTGTTTTATCTCCAAGTTCAATTTCTGCCTCATGTTTTTCAATCTCTCTTTCTTCTTTTTCTAAAGTCATCCTCTCAAAAGGGGTCTCGATGTCTGGTTCAACTTCAAGTTTTTCTTGGCCGGTCTCAAGGGCTTCCCCCTGAATTTCATCTTCTCTACTTTCATCAGAAGACGATTCTTGGGTTTCAGGATTATTTGGCATAATTTTATTTGGCATAATTTTTTAAATTAATTTAAACGTCTATTTTTAATTTTTGGGTTATTTCTTCTTCAACCAATACCTTTGGTCTGCCGTATTTAGTGCGCGACATATTCTTTATCGCTTCCGTATTTCCATAATCTCTCTGGACCGGCTTAACGGCCTTGACCTTAAAAGGAGAAGAAATCTTACCCTCTAACATCATTTTAACAATGTACTGAAAGTTGTCAATATTACTTAAATCAAATTTCGAAAATTCTGGACTAAATTGACTTTCTAAAAACTCGGCGTCAGTAATGCCTATTCTATAAGAAGCAATTGTTCCCACATTACCGATAACCGCATTTTTAATTTCTTCTTTAAGTTGGGGCATATATTGATGAGCCAATATTAAATTAAGGCGATATTTTCTGGCTTCAGAAAGAATGGTTGCCACGCTGTCAGTGGTAAAATTCTGGAATTCGTCAACATAAAGATAAAAATCGTTTCTTTGGTCCTCTGGAATTATTGTTCTTCTAAAAGCAGCTACCTGCATTTTAGAGACCATAATTAATCCTAAGAGAGAACTGTTAACTTCGCCGGTTAAACCCTTTGAAAGATTGGCTAAAAATATCTTTTTATTATTCATTATTTCCTCTAAATTGAAACTGGACTGACTCTGGCCTAAAATATTTCTCATCATTTCGTTTTCAATGAATCGTCCCAGTTTGGAAACAACATAACCAAGCATATCAGACCGCGTTTGTCCGGTTGTTTGCTTCCATTCCTTGAGCCAGAAATTTCTAACCAGGGGGTCGTTAACTTTTCTTATCTTTTCTTCGGCAAATCGTTCATTGGTGTACATATTGGGAATCTCTACTATAGTTCCAGGATTATTCCTGTCAGCCGCCAGAGCAAGCATAGCGTTTCTCATATAATGTTCAAACATAGGCCCGATAATCTCAGGAGGAAAAAGATGGGTAAAGATAGTAATCATCTCGGAAATAGCAAAATCTCTTTGCTCCGGAGTATCCCACTCCAGCATATTAAGACCAAAAGGCCTTGCCGTTTCAAAGGGCTCAAATAAAATAACGTCTTTAATCCTTTCTTGAGGAACATTGGTTAAAATATGCTCAACCAAATCTCCATGAGGATCAATCACGCCAACCCCTTCTCCTTTTTCAATATCCTGGCGAAT
>VGKE01000014.1 GCA_016867195.1 Candidatus Nealsoniibacteriota bacterium
TGGGCAAATTAACCAAGTCCAAGGCGTTAAACTCTGGAAAAAACTCTTTTTCCAAAAATTCAGCATCAGCCGCTCCAATTCGAAAACTAATTAAAGTTCCGATGTTGCCAAAAATCGCATCCCTGACCTCTGTGGTGGTTTCAGTCACCAATTGACCAATATATTGATGGGCAATAATTAAATTTAAATGGTACTTTCTGGCTTCGGATAAAATATTGGCAAATGACTCGGTGATAAAATTCTGAAACTCGTCAACGTATAAAAAGAAGTCCTTTCTTTTTTCTTCAGGAATTCTCACTCTTTCCATAGCCGCCAATTGAATCTTGGTAATCACCATTGAACCCAAAAGAGCGGAACTATCCTCGCCGATTCTTCCTTTGGAAACATTAATTAATAAAATTTTGCCGCTGTCCATTATTTTAGGAATGTCAATAGTGCTTTTTGATTGGCCGACAATATTACGAATTAAAGAAATGTTGAGAAATTGACCAACCTTATTCTGAATAGGAGCGATTGCTTCATTGCGATAAGCCGGGGTCCATTCCTGATATTCATTAACCCAAAACGACTTTACCACCGGGTCTTGAACATTATTAACAATCCTTTGACGATAGTCCCTGTCAACTAAAATTCTCAAAACCCCCAGAAGAGTATTTCCCGGAGTGTCTAAAAGAGCCAAAATAGCATTCATTAAAATATATTCCATTCGAGCTGACCAGACATTAGACCAAATTTTGGTAAAGACCCCGATTAGACCCGAAGCAACCAGATGTTTATATTTCGGGTCAGAAACCTCTAAGATATTAAAAGCAATGGGGTATTCGGTATCAGCTGGATTGAAATAAACCACATCATTGATTCTATAAGAAGGGACCTGGTTTAAAACATCTTCAACAAATTCTCCATGAGGGTCAACAATGGCTATTCCTTCGCCGTTTTGAATATCCTGAAGAGCCATATTTCTCAAAAGAGCGGTTTTACCAACGCCGGTTTTCCCGATAATATAAACGTGCTGATAGCGGTCAGCTTTTTTTATTCCAAATGTCTGCTGCAGATTACGAAAAGTGGTTTTAGCGAAATAAGTTATATCGTTTTTTTTCATCTAAGTGGGTAGGGCTGGCGGTGGACCTCCTTTTTTCGCTTCAACGTATGGTATGGAAGGAATAATAACCTTTGATGGAAAGTGGAATATGGTGGCTAATTCTTCACTATTCAAAACCATAATCCCGCCAATGCCCGGCCCTTTATAACCAATCTCCAAAATAGGCAATCTCCGATAAAGGGGCAATTTCCCCTCCATTGACCGGGGAAAAGTTGAAGGCAACCTTTGGCAATAAAGCCGGAAAAGCCGCCTTTTTCTAAAATAAAGACGACGTTTCGGTAAAAAATAATGGATTCTGGTCCTGGTTGCGCCCCAGTAAACAAAACCATTCATATCCTGGGTATTAAACTGATTAAGATAATTTCGCACCAACTTGGTACTAAGCCGGGGGGCGGGCAAATCCCTTTTATAAAGATGGACCATTCTCATCCAGACCTTAAAATTGAATTTAGAAATTTTATTGCTGACAGCCATTAACATCTCTCTCTCCCCCGGCGTCAATTTCATTTCCGGGGGAATAAATTCTTTTGATTCTTTTAGACCGCCCGGCGGTTCTCCGCTAACTAAAATATCAGCCGCTTCTAAAAGCATTGGTTTTGGCTTTGGTTTTTCCGGTCTGTTGGCTAATTTATCAATCAGTGCTTTCCCCCGGGTAATAAATGGAATATCTTTATTGGTAATCGGATTAACGACAATCTGAACCCAAAACCGTTCATCGCTTCTAATTTTGGAAAGCCCCTCCAATAAAGAATCCATAGCGTCAATTCTTTTCTCTTCTTGAGCGATTCTCTCCCCTTGCGGTTCAAAAAATGTTGGATAGGTCTTGATTGGATAAAGATAGTCCCTCATTTGAGTATAATCTTCGGCATAAAGATCCCATTCCTTGTTAGGAACATCTTGGGGAATTTTCTGAGTATAATCCTCGGCTAAAGAAATTTCAATATCGGGAAATTGAGAGTAAAAAGCCGATTCAATGGTGTTTCGCCATTCTTCTAAAATACGAAAATAAAAATGAACCTTGCCCCCCAAACTAACTATTTCACAGGAAAACCAATAAGGGGTTGTGGGTAGTTCCCCTTCGCACCATCTTTCTCGCCAGTTTGCGCCATCATAAAATCCCCAGAGCATATTAAAAACATTCTCCATCGCTTTAAATGGTTTTAAAATTTCCTTTGGCGTTTTGACTTCCAATAGTATCCATTTATGTTTTTTATACCAGACGTCCCATCTAACCCAGTGGAAATAAAGGACTTTCAGGGGAAAAAAAAGAACAATCGGCAAAATAATCCACCAAAACCTTGAAATTATAAATAGTAAAAATAAGACAGGGTCTTGCATAGTTTAAAATTTAAAATAGATATTCCAAAATTAAAGCAATAAGAGTAATTAATATCGCGCCGACGGGAAAAATAATGCATATATATAAGAAGGGGACCATAAAAGCAATCACGATTCTCTGCGGTCTGGTATGTATTCTTGACCAATGATAACAAAAAGGGGCAAGAATCAGAAAAAAAATTAAAACCGCGACGCTCAGAATTTTTATTCCAATATCAAAGAAAATCATTTTTAAATTTCTTTAATCTGATATCTTCCGTCAGGATTTCTAAAAAAATGCGTTTTGTTGTTTAAATTAAGCAAAACAGTATTTGCCTTAACAAAACGTTGCTTAAGCACTTTATCAACAATCTCGTCTTTGGTTAATGGCTCTTTTGATTCTTTCAGGGTTTTAATTATCACCTCTCTAACAACTCCCGAGTCATAGCCCCATTCTTTTAAGGCGTAAAGACCCCGGCCGACCAGAACAAATCTCTGGTCCTTAATAAGCTCGTTGTGGACGGTGGCTATTTGAACCGGCGATTGGGATCGAAAAGGCAACTTCCCAATCAACGAGGCAATATCAGAAAAATGCAATGGTTTTTTTGTTTTTTTTAAGACCAAATAGGCCTTATCTTTTACGCCGCGGGGATTAATTTCCAACCAATTCCTTAAGCCATACTTGCCTTCCGGACTTTTTTGAATTTCTTTTGAGAGTCCGATAAAAGAAAGGAAAATATTTTTATTGAGACACTGATTTTCCAGGAGCTCTTTCAGGGAAAGAAGTTTTCTTTCTTTTTCCAATCTTTTGATGGTTGATTCTGCTAATTTTTTAGCTCTGTCTATTGCTGTTTCTTTAATTGTCCAGAAGTTATAAAATTTTTCATCTTCGGAAATTCTTTTAAATCCCTGCCCTATAGATAATAGAAAATAAACATGATTTTGAAATTCATTCTTGCCCAGATACTCTAAAAAAGACTTTTCTTCTTTTAAGCCGCCAAAAAAACAGAGCGTTTTTTTAAGGAATTGGAAAATATTTTGATGATTTTTAATTTTTTTTTGAATCTCGCTTAGGCCGTATTGCTCAATCTGGCGAACTCTTTCCCGGGTAAGTTCGTATCTTTCACCGACTGCTTCTAAGGTTTCCCTGCTTCCCTCTTTCAATCCAAAACGTCGCTCAATAACATCAGCCGTTCTTTGAGGCAGGTTTTTTAATAAATCCGCGCAAATTGTTTGATAATTTAATTTCATATTAATCATCAGCGAATAACGAATTTTATATTCGTAAATTCGTAACATATTCATTATTCGTTGATTTCATTTATTATTCTATTGAACCATTTCTCAAGATGCCTGTCAATCCTGACGACGCCAGAGAAACCAGGTTACTAGAATCGGAGCGGCTAAAAATATTGAGGAATAAGTTCCGGCTAAAATGCCTAAAATTAAAGCCAGAGAAAAATATTTTAAAGTGGCGCCGCCGAAAAAAAAGATGGCTGCGGAAACAAATAAAGTAGTTAGAGATGTATTAATTTGACGAACCAGGGTCTGGTTTAAACTCTCGTCCACGGCCTCTTCAAATGACCCGCCCCTTTTTAAAAGATTTTCTCTTATTCTATCAAAAACAACCACTGTGTTATTGATTGAATAACCCAAAACAGCCAGCAAGGCGGTAATAATCGGTATAGAAATTTCAACGCCGTAAAATTTTCCCAGGACAGCAAAGACCCCCAGAGGAATTAAAACATCATGAGAAAGGGCCAGGACGCTAGTTATCCCGTACTGCCAGGAACGAAGAGGCTTTTGAATTCTTCTGAAAGCCAGGGCAATATAGATAATCATTGCCAGCAAGGCCAGAATAATAACAATTTTGGTTTTGCTTTTTAATTCCCTGCCAATAGCGGGGCCTGTTAATTCAAATCTTTTTTCCTCTACTTTAAGCCCGTCTTCCTGCAACTTTTCCAATAATTCCCGATGCCTCTCTTCGTTAATTTCTTTCATTTTCAAAATCACCCCTCGTTCCCCGCTCGGCTGGATATAAAAAACGCCTAAATCAAAATCAATTAATTTCTCCCGGATCTCTTCGTTTGAAGGAATCTCTTCCTGGTATTCTATTTCCAAAATAGAGCCGCCGGTGAAATCAATCCCCAACCTCAAGCCAAAAACAAGCAAAGCAATAATACTTGCCGTGAGTAAAATTCCCGAAAAAATAAAGTAAATATTACGATATTTAATAAAGGGGATGTTCATTGTTCTATTGTTCTATTGTTCTATTGTTCTATTGTTCTATTGTTCTATTGTTCTATTATTTATCTCCATATCCAAATATATTTCTCAAACCTCGTGGTCGCAAATAATCTCATCAAATTTTTGGTTATAAAAATTGCCGAAAACATACTTAATAAAATCCCAATAGACAAAGTAAGGGCAAACCCTTGAATAAAACTGGTTCCGAACTGAAATAAAATCAAAGCAACAATCAAAGTCGTAACGTTTCCGTCTCTAATTGAAGGCCAGCTTCTTCTAAACCCCTCTTCTAAGGCAATGCTAAAACTTTTTTCTTCTTTTAGTTCTTCCCGCATTCTGGAAAAAATCAAAATATTGGCGTCAACAGCCATTCCGATTGATAAGATAAAACCGCCGATTCCGGCCAGGGTTAAAGTTACCGGGATTAATTTAAAAAGAGACAAAATTAAGATAATATAAATAGCCAGAGACAAAGAAGCCAAAAACCCGGGGACTCTATAAAAAATAAGGAGAAAAAAAATAACTAATAAGAAACCGTATAATCCCGCTTTTAAACTTTCTTCTAAAGAAATTTTTCCCAGGGTGGGACCAATGGATTGTTGAGAAATTATTGTTATGGGAACGGGAAGAGCTCCGGCATTAAGATTCCTGACCAATTCCCGGGCCGACTCAATAGTAAAACTGCCGGTAATCTGGGCTTGGCCGCCGGAAATTGTCTCCTGAACAACCGGCGTAGAAATCGGCATTCCATCAATATAAATTGCCAATAGTTTTCCGATATTCCTGGAAGTTAATTCCTCAAAAATTTTCGCGCCCTCGTCATTAAACTGAAGAGAAATAAAGGGGGTTCCAATAGTCTGCTCAAAGCCAAGTTCGGCCCTTTTTAAGTATTGCCCGGTCAGTGGCGTTGGCTGAAAATAAGGGTCTTCTAAAATCAATTGCCAACCATCAATCTCCTGAATTTCTTCCCAGTCTCTTCCCTCAACATCTTTCTGTTTATCAAGAATTTTCTGGGTTTCTTCTTCTGCTTTCTGTTCCCTGAATTCCAAAAACGGGGTCTGGCCAATCATTTCAATTGCTTCAGCCGGGTCTTTAATGCCGGCCAGTTCCACAACCAAACGGTACTGGTCAGCCGCTTCCTGAACCCGAACAACCGGCTCGCTAACCCCGAAAAGATTAACCCTTCTCTCAATAATGTCTCGCAAACCCTGCATGGCAGAAGAATAATCCTCTTTTTCAACATTAGATAAATCCGCTTCATATAAAAGATGAATCCCTCCCTGTAAATCCAGTCCCAACTTAAAAGGAATGTCCCAAAATCCGGGAAATACTGTTTTGATATATTTTGGCTCGACCAAACTCCCAGCCAGAAAAGTCAGAATAATAATCCCGATTAAAGATAAGTAAACTTTCTTCCGCATTTCTATTTTATAACACATTTCCCCAAAATAAAAAAGACCCCTCCCGGCCTTTTTTTATTTTTCAAATTTTCTATTTTCCATGGCAATGCTTATATTTATTTCCTTGCCCGCAGGAAGCGAATGCTGAAATTAGATCTATGTCAAGTACCCATTTTTTAGACACATTGTGTCTCTACGGGTACTCGGTTAATTAGTAATAATTTTTGAACAGTTTCTACCTTTTTTGGTTGCTGCTCGGCAGCAATTCTTTTAGCAAAGACAGAGGGCGGACATCTCAAGGCGGCGTGGATTCTCTTGTTATTGTAATAATGTATCTGTTGGCTAATGGCTTCTATTAATTCTCCTAAGGTTAGGTAACATTCAGGATGGCCAAGTTCCAATTTGAAGCCAGAATGAAATGATTCTTTTTACACCTGTAAATTTACAGTGCCAGTGATTGTAAAATTCCATCAGGTTTTTGGCCTTATGGAGTCCAATATGTATCTGGCATTATGCGGGGAAAATATGGGAGGGTCGCCCCCCTCACATTTTTGACTGGGGGTTGACCCCGCACCTTTAGAGCACAATTTATTTTTTGTGCAAAGCGCAGTGTTTTAAAGGTGTGGGGTTGATTTTTTTTTATGGCTTGTTATAATTCTTTTATTTAGTAATGGGAGTTTATTTTTAGGAGATTATAGTTATTTTTTATGGAAAATAATTCTGTAGATATTATTAAAAAAACCGAAGAAGATCTTGAACTTGAAATCAAGAAAAAACGAGAGGATTGGGAGAATAAAAAAAACGAACGGATTAAATTCTGGCAGGAAAAAGAAAAAGAGGTTATAAAGGAATATCAATTTAAAAAAGAAAACATTGTTTTTGAATTGGGGGAAAGATTTAGCGAGATTGACCACCGTTTGCTTGGTGATTGTCGGAAAAAAAAGGAGGTTCTAAAAAATAGCGCTAAAAAAAATTTTGAGAATTTTAAAGAAGAAGTTTTTAAAAGATTATGAATTTACCGGTTAAAAAAATAGAATTGATTTTGCC